>JAPUIX010000001.1 GCA_027296625.1 Gammaproteobacteria bacterium
CGGTCCACACCTGCTCGACGATCATGGCGCCCTCCTTCGATTTCAGCGGTATTTCGGATGCCCGCGCATTGTACCGTGCGCGGCGCGGGCCGTCACCGGCCTTTGGCCGACCCAAATCGATACATCGGGGCCGGCTATGACGACGTCTGCGTGTCGGTGCGCTCCGGACGCGATCGAGCCGGCGCTGGCACGACCGGTCATGGCACCATGAGCCGACTTTGAATGTGCGATTAGACTGAACATTGCGTTTCAATGAGGGCAAGACACTCGCGAAGGCGTGGCATCGCGAATTCGACGAATGCCCTCAGTTTTTGTGGAACGAGCCTGCCTTGCGGATAGACGATGTTCACAGGTGGCGACTCGATTTCATAACCGTCCAGGACAATTTCCAAGGTGCCCTCGGCGACATGGGGAGCAGCTTGATATGAGTAAAGCTGGACCGGGCCTCCATCCCGTACGGCTGAGTCGACGGCCCCCTGTATCGAGTTGAGCGTCAGCCTCGTCGGGACTGGGAAACGTTGAATCTTCCTAGACGGCATCTTGAACGCCCACTCTGCCGGTGCGCCAAATTTGGAAAACGTAACGCATTGATGCCCAGCAAGATCATTGGGTGACAGAGGGCGATCGTGTTGGGAGAGATAGCCGGGACTCGCACAAACGATCTGGCGGACAGATCCCGCCTCGAAGGCGATCATCGAACTATCTGACAAGGTTCCTATCCGGATACCCAGATCGATATGTTCCTCCAGCAAATCCACAACGTGATTGACCAGAAAGAGCTGAATATTGATGTCGCAATGAAGCTTCATAAAGTCGTTTACAATCGGCAGCACATGAAGACGACCGAAAAGCGTTGGCGCCGTGATCGTCAAACGCCCCCTGGGGAGTTGATATTCTCCAGTAACCTTGCGCTCTGCCTCCCCGATGTAATCGAGAATCTGGCGCACTTCCTGGTAGTAACGCCGCCCGCTGTCGGTGACTGTGACCTTGCGTGTCGAGCGGATCAGCAATTGAGTGCCAAGATGGCTCTCGAGTTCGGCAATCTTTCGACTGACCGTCGGAAGCGGCATAGACAAAATTCGAGATGCTGCTGAAAAACCATTTGAGTCGACCACGGAGATAAACACACGCATGGCGTCGAGGCGGTCCATGGAATATTCCAATTTTCAAGATTATCTGTCTCAATATTGGCATATTCTCTTTTGTTGTGGAATAGATATGATGTTTGATGTGTCTGCCGTCTGGTGGGTGTTAGGTCGTTCGCAAACACTGCGGTGGGAGCGCTCTTCCCCCGAGATCGGAGGTTACGATGACGTATAAGAAACTTACACTTGAGAAAGACCGTCTAAAAGATCGCTCGGATATTGGCGAGGTCGTATTCCCGATTGAGAAGCTTATGAAATTCCGCGATGCAAACGCTTCCTGTGTCCATATCGAGGCCGCCCTGGTCGCCGATCGCGGCTTGACCGATACGGGAAGTTAAACGCGGTTTGTCGCTTCTTTGCGCCGGTAACTAGCTGGACCCTTCACTAACGAGGGCTACAATGAAACACCTAATACTTGGCTTTCTGCTTTCTTTTCTCGCGTCAGCTGCAACGGCGCAGGCCCAGTCCGACTGGCAAACGCTGGTTACCAAGTCTGCCTCAAAGGTCATCGCAGTAGAAGGTACAACGAAGATCGACATTAGCACGGCCAAATCCATGCTCGATCGGGGTGTACGTTTCATCGATACCCGGGGCCTTTACACGTGGAAACAAAGTCACATTCCCGGCGCATTTGAGCTTGCGTACCCAACTGAAGCCACGCTCATGGAAATCGTGGAAAAGAATGAAGAGGTGATTTTCTACTGTGACTGTGACGTTGGATCTGCGAGTTGCAACCGCTCACCCAATGCAAGCGCGAAGGCCGTCGCGTTGGGGTATCAAAACGTCTACTACTTCACGAATTCTAATGCCTGGGGTCCAGCAGGATATCCACTCGAAAAGGCTGAATGAACCAAGTGGAATTGACGCTCTGCGTAAGCAGGGGTTGTCGGAGTAAGAGTTAGCGTCCCCCGCGTGCGCGGTAGCATCGACGTCCGGAGTGGGTCAAAAGCGGACGTAAACCCAAACACCCAATTTGGCCCACTTTCGGGGGTTAAGCAGACATTCAATGTCCGCATTTTGAGCCCAACGCAATTTTGCGCCGACGATGTCCGCTTACGGGTGTAAAGCGGACATTCCAGTGCCGCAGCCATCATCTCCAACACAATGGAAAACTCTTTCCGCTAAAGGGCCGAAATTTTCGGCCCATATTTGGAAAAACATTTCCGTAAGGACGCCCGACAACAAGGCGAGCTAGATCTATGACCTGGACGCAGAACAGTAGCTAGCTTTACCAAATCGGCCAATTTCAGGGAGGGTTTTGATACAGCTTGCAAGCAGGGATTAAGGATCTGTTTACCCGTTGCCTCCACGCTGATAGGGCAAAAAATTAGACGGGGACAACTGATGATCTACTTCGGGGATACGATCAAATGCGATGACCCAGCCTGCAATATCTGTGTCGGCCGATACCATGAATACGGGAGAGATTTCGCCCACAATCGTTGCCAGCAGTGCGGGGTGATCGACTGTGACCTTATGATGGTCCACACGGCACTTTGGGAGCGTATCGCCGAAGATCGCACATTGCTTCTGTGCCCCAACTGCATGGATCAGCGGCTCGTCTGTGTTCGAGGTTTCGGTATTACGCCCGAGGACCTGACTGACTGCCCGATAAATCATCTTCTATGGCCGCAGTTGATGGCTAAGCAAGGGCTCCCCACCCGGCCTCCATTCTTCCACAACAGTCTGATCGAGAGCACCGTCCATCCGAGCCAAGCGCACGGCTAGGCGAGAGAACTCGTCAAAGTCCTGAGGTTCGAACCTCGATCCACGAACTGGGCCAATGTTCGCTTTGGGTCAAAAGCGGACATAAACTCGATCACCCAATTACGACCGCTCTTGGGGGTAAAGCAGACATCGGCGGGTGCCTGACCCGGATTCATGATTTGAATGTCTGCTTTCGGGGGTAAAGATGCTATGAGGCCGAAGGACGGACCAAAAGGTGCGAACTCTCCCGCTCCCGTCGAAGCCGCAGCAGCTAGATTACTTCGATGCCAAAGAGCGCGGCCTGGGAGTGCGTGTGAGCTACGGCGGGCGCAAGAGCTTCTTCGTCATGTACTCCAACAGCG
>JAPUIX010000002.1 GCA_027296625.1 Gammaproteobacteria bacterium
TGTCTCACGACGATTGCGTCACGAGCAAGGCCGTGACTTTCTCGAATATTTCACGTTCCTGACGCAACCGCATATTCTCATGGCGCAAGCGTTGCCACTCGTTAGCTTGGAGTTTCCAATGACCTTTGAGCGCAAATGCCCGGGCAGGTGTATTTTCGGGCCGTCGCAAGTCCAGCCGGAATTCTATGAAGAACTCGTCCGTGTTCTTTCTACTATCTTGCTTCTTCGCCAGTGCTAGACAAGCGTCCTCGAGATTCTCGAAGGTATCGAGGACGACGGTGCGCGGAGTAGAACTGGAAGTATGCTCCGAATTTTCACTGTTAATCGGTTTGTCTCTAACCCGTTGTGATAACGTATACATAGCTATTGCTCCTGCGATCCCGTGCGCGTGATTAATCTAGGGTTACCACTCTTGTATGTGGACTCACGCCTTCGGGCACTGGTGTGGCCACCTGAGGTTTCTGCAATTCCGTGATGATGCGATCGCGAAACCAGGCGGGGTACAGGATCAAGGGGTCCCCGTCCATCGCAGCAGCGACAGTTTGCTGAACGACCGTCTGCATGAACTCCATGTCTATACCCGGCTGTCGCGCCACTTCGACCAACACATCGGCTATGATCCTATGTTCTCGACCCGTTAAGATGGCCATCGTGCTTTGCTCCTTTAAGCTATCTCGAATATCACGTTGAATCCTCTGGTGTGGAATTACTTCGATGTATCGCATCTGATATTTAGAAGGGCGTGGGTGTCTGAAAGTTAAGTGCAGGCCCATTTCAGCATCACACCGAAACGGGCCTGCATAGTTTTCTCAGTTAGCGTTGTAGCTCATGGGGAATTAATGGAAATAAAGCCAAGGTTTGTCTTCGAAGGCATTTGTCTGCGTTCTGTTCCGGGGCGACGCGTCAGACTGAATAGCCCCGCTCGAAGCAACTTGACTACCAGTTTTCGCTTCACGCTCGGCAATGGCCCACTCGTGGGGTAAGTTTTCCGCCCGGGTGCTGTTACGCCATGCCTCCTCAACGGCGGGATCAGCCGCGAACACAGAAGTCGATGCACCCAGTGCAAACGTTAACGCCAACATGGCACTAAGAACTGTCTTCATGATGTATCTCCTATTTCTGTTAAGTCTTTAACAAACAAGCATCACTCGCAGTTGCCGTATGGGACCGGTGACCGGCTAGGCATCTTTCACCCATTGTTCTTACGCACATAACACAAGTGTGAGACCAAGTACTTTGGATTAGATGCCGAGACAGCCGAGGAGGTTACGGGCGCAAATAAAATCCCTATTCCTTGGTCGTAATGGGGCTAGTGACGGACCCTAAAGTGGTACCGGCCATGCGGGTGGTATCGGTACCCACGTGGTGATAGCGGGGATAGTAGCCGTCGTGGTTGTAATGGGAATCGGGTGGCGCGGAGTTTCATGCATCCGTACGAGGAGGACCTTATCGATGAGAACTGAAAAGGCAGCGGAGAGGCGCCTGGGACAAAAGACCTGTTCCACACACTGCGGCCGCGGGCGAAGGTTTTCTGCCTGGTGAGCGGCCATATCAAACTGGTAGTGTTGAAAGATCTGGGTCGGCTGCCCGGTCCCTCGTAAGTAGGATCCCCATACGCAGCTGACGGGTCGGTCGATACTTACCCTACCGAGCCGTTTCCTATACTGCAAGATCCGCTTATCCCTGGTTCGGGGGAGTTAGAGTGGTGCCGATATGAAACAGCTCACCGTAACCGTTCTGGTGCTGTGCCTCTTAACTGGCTCTGGATTATTGCTTACAGCCGACGCAGCATCTCAATCGGAAGAGAATGCCGACATCGAGATGAGCAACATTAGCGGCGATATCAAAAAGCCGCGGCGCCATTTTCGGCTACGCAACCCGGCAGACCTCAAACCCAAGGAGGCGACAGAGATCTACAATATTATCGTTAGCGCATTGAAAGCCGGCTATGAACGCTCCGGTCATCCGGTTGCAGAAACGTACCAGGATTGGAAACGGTACAACACGGCACCATACTTATCCGTCTCCCATGGTAACCACTATCTCAATAATTACGCCAATTCTATTGCTAAGGCCTACGGTGCCTTCGAGGATGCCGGGACAATGCCGGTCGGGTCCACCATTGCCAAGGATAGTTTTTCAATCACGACGTCTCGTGGGATTGTTCTTGGGCCGTTATTCATTGCGCAGAAGATGCCGCCGGGCTTCAACGATGTCACCGGCGACTGGAAATATACGGAGATCCTACCCGACGGTACCCTGCTGGGCGAAACCAATGGCGAAGGGGCAGAGCGGGTTGAATACTGTATCGCCTGCCACTTGGCAGTAGAGCATCAAGATCATCTATATTTTATTCCCGAGCAGTATCGTATTGGCAAAAGGCAATAGGGTCTGGTTGTGAAGGAAACGAGGCACCAAGAAATCGGTGACTTAGACACAATAGAGGCCCATTATTGGGATGTCTTGAGTCAACATCCGAATCGCGCGGATGCACACGTTAGCCTAGGCACCGTTCTGCAGGAACAAGGTGGCTTCCGGGGGGCGATGATCCACTAGCGGCACGCTCGCTACTGAACCGGATCTAGCGCACGCTTGCTATATGTTAGTCGTGGTGCTCGAAGAGCGCTGACGGATACAGGAAGCCATAGTGTGTTATCGCAAAGCAATCGCGTTGGCGCCCGACCTTACCGAGGCGCATGTGGCCTTGGGCCGCTTGCTTGAGCAACAAGACCGGCACAAGAAGCTATGACCCATTATAAATGCCTTCACGCTAGAGGCTGCTTGATTCGAACGCTTGTCAGACGCGCATGTTTTTGATGTAAACTGGTCGAATTCCCGTTTAGATCAACGCAATGCGTGCATCAACACGAAGACGATTCTTGACGAACTCGCTGCGAGCATCCGCCGCCACATTGTTAGGGCTAGGCGATGGCCGCCTACTCATCCCGGACATGCTTGCGGCGGCCACGATTCCAGCCGGCTTTAAGCCAGTAACA
>JAPUIX010000003.1 GCA_027296625.1 Gammaproteobacteria bacterium
GCAAGCAGAACCAGCGCTGCCGCCCCAGCCATGCCATAGACCAGCGTGCGGTTTTGATAAACGAACTCCTGGATCCGCACGAAGACCGTGACGGCTTTGTCTTGACGGAGTTCTTTCCGTTTGGATAGGGTTTTGGGTGCCTTGAGCGTAGCCATGTTCACTAGCGTTATTCGGAGGTGCGCCCTCGACCGGTACGCCTTATTTTTTTGCAAGATGAACGAAATAAGGCTTCCATGCACGCTGCGCAATACTCAGATGCTTGCCCGTTTAATCCCCTACCGACCGCATCGTTTCCACCGAAACCGTGGATTTAGTGGGAAGCGCTTTAATTAGAAATGATTTCATTGATTTCACAGCGCCCTGTTGGATCGCAAGTCATAATGGATCGTAATGTTTCACGAGAAAATCGCTCTCAAACACTCGTTGGATAAGGAAGGCTTTTGTCTATGGCGATTCGAGTAGGTATTAACGGCTTTGGACGCATCGGTAGGCTAGTGCTGCGTTTCATCCTGGAACGCAAACTCGAAAACCTCAATGTGGTCGCCGTCAATGATCTAACCGACAGCAAGACGTTAGCGCACCTCTTTAAGTATGACTCCATTCACGGTCAATACTCAGGGGAGGTTGTTGCTGACGACAACAGTATTTTCATTGACGGTGAGTGTTTCCGTGTCTTTAGCGAGAGCGACCCCAGGAATCTGCCCTGGTGTAAGCTTGCCTGTGACGTGGTCATCGAATCGACAGGGATCTTCAGAAAGCGAGGGCAAGCTGCACAGCATCTCAACGCCGGAGCAAAAAAGGTCATTATCTCGGCTCCCGCTGAAGGCGACGTTGATGCGACGGTTGTGTTGGGCGTGAACGATCATATCCTTACCGGAGAGGAGCAGGTAATCTCGAACGCGAGTTGCACTACGAACTGTTTGGCCCTTATGGTGAAGGTTTTGGATGACGCATTTGGCCTGGAAAAGGGCTTCATGACTAACATCCATGCATACACAGCCGAACAGAATATTCAAGATGCGCCTCATCGAGACTTGCGTCTCGCTCGAGCTGCTGCAGTCTCGATTGTTCCTAAGGTAACCGAATCAGCTAAAGCGGTCGGCCTTGTGCTACCTCACCTGCAAGGCAAGCTCGATGGTTTATCGCTGCGCGTGCCCGTACCAGACGGCGCGCTGCTCGACTTCACCGCCGTGCTGGGCAGAGAGGTAACCGTTGAGGAGGTCACGAACGCTTTCAAAGCAGCCGCTGAACAGGCGCTTGCGGGAATCCTCCAGTACACCGAAGAACCCCTGGTCTCCGTCGATATCATCCACAACCCCCACTCGTGCATCTTTGATGCGCTCTCGACTAGCGTGAATGGCAATCTGGTCAAGGTCATGGGCTGGTATGATAACGAGTGGGGCTATTCGGCACGTGTTGCCGAGCTTATTGAAAAAGTCATGGAAAAAGTAGTAACTTAGAAGGCAGCAGGGCACAGCGCTACCCCATGAAGATCAAGAACCAAATTTGCACCGATTCGATGGAGATCGAATATGATTTTAGTAAGGCTCCATTCAAAACGACTAGTTTTGAGTCGAAGCATCACGTCTTAGTTACCTACTATGCCGAATCACGCAGTGACCCTGAGGTTGCAGCCCGTGGTTTGTGCAACGAGCAAAGCGCCTCTCGTTTCCCCGGCGCGTCGTCTGCTAGGGAAGAGGCACTCTTAAGAGACTATGCCGCCAAGGTCGTGGGCCTTGATATTATCTCAGAAGAGGACCACCCTACCCTCAATACCTACGTAGACTTGCCCCGCTTTGGCACCGGCCCCGTCTATACCCGTTTTATGACGCAGATCGCTTTTCCCATCGCTAACTTTCGCGCAAGCCTGGCTGGGCTTATCAATACCATCGCCGGCGAACCACATCACACGGGCTATTTCAGCGCCCTGAAAATTATCGACGTTAAGCTCCCCGAAACCTATGTGTGCGACTTTCAAGGACCACAGTTTGGCGTTCAGAAAATCCGTGAGCGACTCAACGTCTATGACCGTCCGCTCTTTTGCGGTCCGGTGAAACCTTCCGTGGGCCTCACGCCAGATGAATTTGCGAGTCAGGCCTACAAGGCATTCAAGGGGGGCATCGACATCGTCAAAGATGACGAGTTGATCGTAGACACCGCGTATTGCCCGTTTGAGGAACGCGTGCGCAAGACGATGGATGCGGTTAAGCGGATCGAGGATGAAACCGGCAGAGCGCGGCTATACGTGGCCCATATTTCGGCTGACTACGATCAGATGAAACGTTATTACGAGACCGCCCTCCGCTATAACGTGGACGCCGTGATGGTCAGCCCGATGATTGTTGGCTTCCCCAGCCTCCAATGGCTGTCTCGCGAAGAAGGGCTTCCGGTCTTCTCCCATAATGCTTGCATGTCGATGGCAACGCGGGTGTCCTTCTTCGGTATTTCGCTCCACGTTCTGGTCCAATTGCAACGCCTGGCGGGAGCCGATGTGGTCGTCATCCCCTCTCCCTGGGGCACCTTCATCATGAGTGATGAAGACCATCGCCGTAACGTCGAGGCGTCTCTGGTGGCCTCGCACGACCTGGCCCCGATCTGGCCCGGCCTATCGGGAGGCAAATCCGTAGGCACCCTGCTTAGATGCTATCAATCGGTCGGCAGCGAGGATTTCATGTTCATCGTTGGCTCGGCCTTGTTCCATCATCCCCTCGGCGTTGAGGCAGGCGCGAGAAGCCTGCTTCAGGCCTGGGAAGCAACGCAGCAGGGCATCGAACTCGACCATTATGCAAAAGATCATAAAGAACTTCGGGCCGCCGTCAGCCATTTCAAACAACAGCATACCCAACATGCCGAGAGTTGAAGATGAGGTACCGAAAGCTGGGCCGCACCGACCTGAGAGTGAGCGAAATCGGCTTCGGGACGCAAACGATAGGGGGGCCTACCCTGCTGGGGAAAAAGCAGGTCGGTTGGGGATGCACCGACGACAAAACGTCCCTGGCCGCCCTTCACGCCTGCCTTGATCACGGCGTTACTTTTATCGATACCGCCGACGTCTACGGCTGGGGGCATGCCGAAACGCTGGTTGGCAAGGCCTTCAAGCATCATCGTGATCGCCTGGTGATCGCCACCAAGGCCGGGTATCGGGTGGGCCAAAACGGCGGAGGTTTCAAGGATTACAGCCCCGGCTACCTCAAGCAAGCGGTCGAAGCCAGCCTGCGACGGCTTCGGACCGATTACATCGACCTGTTCCAACTCCACAGCGTACCTGACGATTTTGAGATCCCAGAGCAGTCGCTCGAAGCGCTGGAGGGGCTGCGCGAAGCGGGCAAGATCCGCTATTACGGTGCGTCGATGGCGAAACTGGAGATGGGTATCCCGATGGTTGAAGCGACACAGATATATGCGATTCAGGTTGAATACAACCTGTTGCACGAGGCCCCCGCCAGGGCGTTGTCGCCTAAAGCATTGGAACGGGGTGTGGGCCTCGTCGTCAAAGCACCGCTGGGAACCGGCTTCTTGTGTGGGAAATACCGGGAGCCAGGGATGCGCTTTCCTGCGGACGACATCAGAAGCAACATGCCACAGGCCGAAGTAATTGAGAGAACGTTTCTCCCTACTTTATTCAGGACCTGGGGTGGTGCCATATGAGCCATGTCTTCATCTGCTACAGCCGCGAAGACTTCGATTTCGCCGAACTCTTAAGGGAAAAAATCGAAGCAGCAGGTCTCAAGGTTTGGCAAGACCTGAACGGACTGCGCGCGGGCGAAGATTGGCGTGATGACATTGACCAAGCCATCAGGGAAGCCTTCGCGCTAATCGCGGTAATGACGCCGGAGGCGAATGCGTCCGCGTACGTCTCTTACGAATGGGCTTTTGCTTTGGGCGTCGGGGTGAAGGTATTTCCTGTGATACGCAAACCCACCGAGCTGCATTCTAGACTGGAGGGGATCCAATTCCTGAACTTCCCTGACATCAAAGCCCGTCCCTGGGATGATCTGGTCGAGGTGCTACGAGACGCGCAGAGTCACCATACCCCCTCTGGCATTCAAAGAGCAATTAATGTAGATGCCTACATACAACGCATTATATATGATTACGAGTTTTTCGAGGAAAACAGGGACAATAAGCGAACACCCGCCATCGAACTCATGGAGCGCGACAATCTAAAGGCACACTATGTTTCTTTGTATGTCAGAGATATAGACGGAGCGCGGCTTGGTTCTATCGATGAGTTTGTGAACACATGGCTGGAAGACAGCGAGAGCAATCACCTCTCGATTCTGGGCGATTATGGTACGGGCAAATCATCGTTCTGTCTGAACTTAACCTATAATTTGGCCAAGAAATACCGCGCTGACCCCGTCAAGAATCGCATCCCTATCTTTATTTCTCTAAGCAAACACTCTCGTGTCGAGGACCTTCCGAATTTGATAGACCGGTTGTTCATCCAACAGTATAACATCTCTATTACTTACGACGACTTCCACAGATTGATGACGGATGGAAAAGTCCT
>JAPUIX010000004.1 GCA_027296625.1 Gammaproteobacteria bacterium
AGTTGCGCAACGAGCGCTGCGCTTCTGTTCAACGCATGCTCGAGGGATGTGCGCTGAGAACGGATGGACTCCAGCTGCAACGCAATTTCATGGCTTTTCTCCCGTGCCGCCTGCCAACGGGGGCGGGCTTGATGCAGCCCCTCGTAATGCTGATCCTTTAATTCGGTTAGCTTTGCCCGCTCGTCCTGCAGTGACTCCACCTTCGCCTGCGCTGACATGAGACGAGCCTGGACAGTCTCCAATTCGGCACATTCGGTCTGCTCTTGATCCTTAAGACTCTCGAGTTCGTCCTCTATGCGGATGAGCCGCGCGTGCGCCTGCAAATGCTGTTCCTCTTTGGCTGCCAGCTCAGAGCGCAAGTTCGCAAAAATCTCTTGATGACCTTGTCGCTTTGCCTGGATGCCGTCACATTCTTTTTCTAGTTGGCGTAGGTCGCTTCGACTTTTCGCTAAACCAGCCTCATGTTCCTTAATCGTCTGCCCAAGTTCAGCCGATTCGGTCTGAAGGGCCTTAAACTCATGATCCCAACTCAGTGAGCCCGCGCCCTCATCTTGACCTCGTGCGAGGCGAAGCCAACTCTGAGTAAGCCAGATTCCGTCTTTTGTAATCACGGATTCTGCATTGCCCAGTTGGGGACGAAGCTTCAGCGCCGCATCGAGATCATCCACCGCATAAACGCCCGAAAGCAGCTCCCCCAATGCCCACGGCGCCTTGATACAGTCGCGGAGTTTGGGTGCATCGAGCCCCGCCGAATCATCGATGGCCTCACTGGCTCTTGTATCGAATAGTCCGAGGGAACCGTCTGTGATTTTGTTGAGTTCACCTACCACAGCACCCAACTCAGTGATACAAAGGTCTTGCAGATGAAACCCGAGCACCGTCTCGACTGCCCGTTCCCAGCCCGGATCAACAGAAACGTTCTCCCCAAGTCGCGGCGCATTCGAAAGGCCCACGCTTTCTAACCACTCGACCAAAACAGGTGGTTGCTTCCCGAGCGCAGATTGCTGTAGAACCTCAAGGGACGAAAGCCGGCCACTCAAGCTCTGTTGCCGCGAGCGCGCCGTATCCAGCTCGCTCGCCAGCCCATCGCTGGCCTCCCGAGTGCGTCGCATTTCCGCCTGTACGGCCTCCAGCTTTTCAGTGAGTTGATTCTGCTGGCTCTGGGCTTTGCTGAGCTCCGACTTCAAGGCCTTTTTGGCTTGTTCGATCGGGCCGAGATTCATTGAATCGTATTCCTCTTGCAAGGCAGCGATGCGCTGTCTTACGTCCTGGAGGCTCATTTCCAGATGGGCAAGGCGCGTTCCCTCCACCTGCTCGTCCCGATGGGACTCGGCGGCCCGCTGGTTGAATGCGTCCCATTCTGCCTGCCAGGTATGCACATGGTGTTCGGCTTTCGTAAACTGCTCATAGACGCCTTCTTCTTCACGCCGCGACCGTTCGAGTGCGGGTTCGAGTTCCGCCATCTCATCACGCAGCGCTTTGAGCTGCGCTTGATCGGCTTTGTCCTGTTCGCTTGTTTCGCCCAGATTGCGCTCAAGCTGCGAAAGATCTCGCTCCATGGAGGCACCGCGCTCCTTGGCGTGCTGAATGGTTTGCTCTAGGCGCGATATCTCGGCACCCACACGATAGAAGCTCGCCTGCACTTCGTTAAATGTCTCTATCGCTCCATTATGCCCCTCACGCTGCTTTTCGATCTCCGATTCGACGCCGCGTAGCCCTGCCATGCGGCCCTCCATCGTGGTTTCTTGCTGATTGATCTCCTGCTCCTCGGATTCCTCCTCTTTGCGCAGGCCACGCCACTTTAGCGCCACCAACTCGGCTTTGAGCCTTCGCTCCTCTTGCTTGAGGGTCTGATAGCGCTCTGCGGCTCGCGCCTGACGCTTCAAATGTTTAAGTTGTTTATCAAGTTCATCTCGTATATCATTTAATCTGATAATGTTTTCCTTGGTATGGTGAATTCGGTTTTGGGTTTCACGACGGCGTTCCCTGTACTTTGATATCCCAGCGGCCTCCTCGATAAAGGAGCGGAGTTCCTCGGGCTTGGCTTCAATCAGACGCGTAATCATGCCCTGTTCCACAATGGCGTAGCTTCTGGGCCCGAGCCCGGTGCCAAGAAAAATATTGGTGATATCGCGCCGGCGGCAACGGGTGCCGTTAAGGTAGTAAACCGAGATACTATCGCGATTCATCTGGCGCTTAATCGAGATTTCTTCGTAGCTCCCGTACTGTCCCCCCAATGAACCGTCGGCGTTATCGAAAACAAGCTCTACGGATGCCTGCCCTACCGGCTGGCGCGAGGCCGATCCGTTAAAAATGACGTCGGTTAAAGCTTCTCCTCGAAGGTGCTTGGCCGAGCTCTCGCCCATGACCCATAGAACTGCATCAATAATATTCGACTTGCCACAGCCATTAGGGCCGACAATGCCGCCAAGATTGCTAGGGAACGAGAGGGAGAGTGGATCGACGAAGGACTTAAAGCCTGCAAGCTTAATCTTGCTTAGTCGCATGGGGCGTAAAGATACAGGATAACTCCGATAGCATACAAGAGTAGCGCATCGCGGCGCATCTTATATATGGTATCGTTAAGCCGTAGCGGATTAAAACTTGGTAACGGGTATGGCTGATGAGTCGACAAACGCATTAGAGCCGTTTGAAAATCCCAATCAGGACCGGGACTATACAATCCATATCAGAATCCCGGAGTTTACCTGTCTGTGCCCAAGGACCGGTCAGCCTGATTTCGCAACCTTGTACCTCGATTATGTACCGCATAAGCGGTGTATCGAGCTGAAATCTCTCAAACTCTATATCGCATCCTACCGAAACACGGGGACCTACCACGAGGCCGTCACCAACAAGATCTTGAATGACCTAATAGTGGTTTTAGATCCTCGTTTCATGCGCCTGACTGCCAGGTTTAATGTGCGGGGCGGTATCTACACCACGGTGGTAGCCGAGCACCGAGCCCCCGGTTGGAACCAACCGGAATCCGTTGCCTTACCCTCGTTGCGCAAAAAGTTCTACGCGTAACAGCATAGATGGTTCCGGGCATTCGTTCGTTATAAATTCTCTATAAAAATGTTGCATGGTTCACAGTATCTACTAAAAGGGTTTGGACTGATTATTCAGCCCGGAGTGCGACTATATGTTGTAGTCCCGCTGCTTATTAACGTGCTTATCTTTGCCGGTGTCATCGTCTACGGCGCACATCTATATGGTGACTTTATCGAGTGGTTGGTACCCGACTGGTTAGTTTGGCTGCACTGGTTGCTTTGGCCCTTGTTCGCCATAGTCGCTCTGGTATTGGTTTTCTTTTGTTTTGCGATTATCGCGAATCTTGTCGGCGCCCCGTTTAATGGGTTTCTTGCAGAAGCCATTGAAACGAAGTTAACCGGCAGGGCACATGAAATCCAGAGTGAGTGGACGACTCTACCAAGGCAGATGATTTCTAGTCTGTTCGCGGAACTGCATAAGCTTATTTATTTTGTCTTATGGGCTATTCCTTTGCTGATCCTATTCTTAATACCAGGACTCAATGTCGCTGCCCCATTCCTTTGGATCTTGTTCAGCGCTTGGGTCTTGGCACTGGAATATGCGAGCTACCCGATGGAAAACCATGGCATCACGTTCAAGGAGCAGCGCCGACTCCTGGCATCAAAAAGGTTGCTTGCGCTTAGCTACGGTGGCACGGCGCTGGTTATTACGGTGATCCCGATACTAAACTTCATTGCCATGCCCGTCGCCGTAGCCGGCGCTACAGCTATGTGGGTGGATCAACTTGCAAAGACTATGGATGGAGATGATCAGAGAAATGTTCGAACGAATAATGGATAGCATTTGAACAAATTGTGTCGGCGCTTTATCGGCTAGCGCATACAGCGGATCGTATTAAGCTCAGTTGAATTTCGCTCTCAGCACCTAAGGTTCGCCTAAATCATCTGCTTCGTTCAGCTCAAATAGTCACGTAACCGCTGCACACCCTCCTTCAATTTTTCCAATCCTGTCGTATACGCAAAACGCACGTGCTTGTCTGCCGCATGAACGCCAAAATCCACCCCAGGCGTGATCGCGACGCCAGCATTTTCCAGGACGTCCGTTGCAAAGGCACAGCTATCTTGGGTAAAGCGTTCGCAATTAGCATATAGATAGAATGCGCCGTGAGGCGTAACAGGTATGTCAAAGCCTATGCCTCGAAGCTCTGGCAGCAAGTAGTCTCTCCGCGCACAGAATGCTGCACGACGTTGTTCGAGTTCTGCACGCGTTTCTGCGGTGAACGCCGCAAGAGCCGCATGCTGTGCTGGTGTAGGTGCCGCAAGAAAGATATTTTGAGCAAGCTTATCTACCGCAGGAAGGTATGGTTCGGGCGCGATGAGCCAACCGACCCGCCAGCCAGTCATTCCAAAATATTTTGAAAAACTGTTGATCACGAAGCACTCAGATGAAACAGCAAGTGCTGTATTGGCCTTATCTCCGTAGATCAATCCATGATATATCTCATCAACGATGCAACGCGCTCCTTTGTCTTCCACGATACGCACTATCTCTGTCAACATCGCATCATTAATGAGGGTCCCGGTCGGATTAGAAGGTGACGCGAGTATTACTGCGACACAATTCCCATTCAATTGCTGGGCAACGAGTTCCGGCGTGAATTGGTACGCGCTCTCCGCGCCCACCGGGACCATCATACAAACCCCATCCATCAAACGGACCAAGTGCCTATAACAAGGGTACGAGGGATCGGCGACTAGAACTTCATCGCCAGGGTTGATCAGGACACTTAAGGCAAGCTGTAAGGCCCCGGATGCGCCTGGCGTTACAACAACCCTGTCTGCGGCAAGTTCGACTCCATAGCGTTCCTTGTAATAGGACGCTATTCTCTCGCGCAATTGTGGCAGGCCTGTTGTCGGCGTGTAATGAGTGTACCCAGCAGCCAATGCACGCCTGCCTGCCTCGATGATGGGTTTGGGGGTAACAAAATCCGGTTCGCCAATCTCCATGTGAATGATGGAGCGCCCTTGGGCCTCCAACTGGTTCGCTCTGGCCAAGAGCCCCATCACACGAAAGGGCGCTATACCTTCCATTCGTTTAGCAATATGAACTTTCATCGCTCGCTATCGACCAATAGACGCAAAAAACGACGGAACCAAAGAGCAGAAACACGGGTCAACTCAGCAAGTTACCGACGTCAACTTTTTCCGCCGAACTTCACTATACCTGAATCGCGCCCGGTCATGGTTGGCTTGGTTGCGTCACTAGGGGCTTTCTGGTATACATGCCCGCTCAATTTTTTTGGTATTGCGGCTGATAAGGCAGGAGCACAGACCATGCCCGCTAAGAAAGCGCCGGCTAAAAAGGTCTCCAAACGAACAAAACGCTTAGCCCCGGAGAAGAACTTCACCCCTTACAAAGCGAAGAAGGGTGAAGAATATATGAATCCGAAGCAGGTGGAACATTTTCGTGCCATCCTGCTCAACTGGAAACGAGAACTTATGGAAGAGGTAGACCGTACAGTCCATCACATGCAGGATGACGCCTCCAATTTCCCTGATCCCAACGACAGAGCAACGCAGGAAGAAGAGTTTTCGCTGGAATTGCGCACCCGCGACCGGGAAAGAAAACTCATCAAGAAAATCGACGAAGCCGTTGTGGGTTTGGAAACGAGCGATTACGGTTATTGTGAGGTGTGTGGTGTCGATATTGGGATCCGGCGCTTGGAAGCCCGCCCCACCGCGACGCTGTGCATCGACTGCAAAACACTCGACGAGATCCGGGAGCGGCAGATGGGCTAAGTGCCCATTGACCGGTCTTTATTTAGCCCCTTCCCTTTTTCTTCCAGCACCAACACCCTCTTCAACACGCCCCACCATTTGCAACAGGCACGTAGCGGGCCTGCAAGTCTGTCCGCGGTCAACCTTGGCTCTTATCCTCAACCGACCTCACGCAGCGCATTTGGAGGATTGACGCGTTGAACGAGTTTGAGGCGTTTCTCATAGGCTTCACGGGCGATCTGCACATCCTCCAAAAACCAAGGTAACTCCTCAATCGATAGGGCCTGAGGCCCGTCTACGAGTGCCTTGGCAGGTTCAGGATGAAAGTCCACCAGAACCATATTAGCCCCGGCAATAACACCTTGGACACTGGCATGCATAACGTCCATGATGCCGTCGGGGGAGGCACCACGAGAACCCACGGAATGCGACGGATCGACACAGACAGGCATGCGCGTCAAGCGCTTGACGACTGGCACATGGGCAAAATCAACAACATTACGATGCGGGTCCCCGAGATTGGTCTTCATGCCTCGTAGGCAGAATACCACTTTGCGATTGCCCTCACTCGCAAGGTACTCGGCCGCGTTCAAGGACTCTTCCAAGGTGATTCCAAAACCACGCTTTAGTAATACAGGATAGGTCTTTTGCCGGCCCACATTTTTCAACAACTCGAAATTCTGAGCATTGCGCGTACCAATCTGCAGCATGACGCCGGTCGGGTTACCCGATTGCTCTAGCACCTCATGAATCTCATCAATATGGTCCTCATGGGTGACCTCCATCGCGATCACCTTGATATCGTATTTCCCGGCGAGCTCAAAGACATAGGGCAGACATGACTTGCCGTGACCCTGGAATGAATACGGGTTCGTCCGCGGCTTGTATGCGCCCATACGCGTACAAATCTGCCCATGATCTCTGAGTGAGCGCATCATGTTCTCAACATGGTCGCGTGTATCGACCGCGCAAAGACCGGCAAACAGGTAGAAATTGTCTTGTCCGAACGTAACCCCGTTGTAGGTGAAATGACTGGGGCGGCTATCGTCTTTATGACGCCCCAAAATACGATATTGGTGGGAGATGCGTACCACACGTTCGACTGATGCAAAGCTCTCGATCTGGCTGCCATCAATCGAAGCGGTATCGCCAATGAGATATATCTCGGTGAGCGTCTGCTGCGTCCCCACTTCTTCGTGAACACGATGTTGGATGCCCGATAATTTGGTCAGATGATCAAGCAACGCGTGATAAGGTTGCCCATTCTTATCTGTATCCGGATGAAGGATGATAATCATCTTTCGTAGAGCCTCGTAACTGCCGCTAATTCCATGGAAATTATCGCACACCCAACCGCTAAAGACACGTTGTTGACTGCTGCCTGCGGGCGCGCATCAAGGAGACAGCCCGGCAATCCATCTCCCATACAAGCGGTCAGCGACCTTCTGAAGGCCGGAGACGTGATCACTGAGATGCCGCGTTATCGCATCTCTACTCTGCACACTTGCCGAGAGGTGGGTGAGTTGATCTTGATAACGCTTCACCCAATCTCGCACCATATCGGCCGTCATCTCGACATGGCATTGCAGTCCTAAGGTATGGCCAATTATGAAGGCTTGCAGGTCGCAAATTTGGCTTTTCAGTAAGCGATGAGCGCCGGCTGGCAGGGAAAACGTTTCCCGATGCCAGTGAAAAACCTCGAAGCATTTCCCTAATCCCGCCAGCCACCCATCGTCGCCCCTGGCATCTGTGCGTTCTACTGGTAGCCAGCCGATCTCACTGACCGGATTCGCTCGCACGTCAGCGCCGAACGCCTTAGCAACAAGCTGGGCGCCGAGACAATGTCCAAGCACCGGCAGCGAGCGATTGTGGGCTTCACGTATAAGGGTAAGTTCCTTGTCAATCCAGGGCAAGGGATCATTGACGCTCATCGAGCCGCCCATGAAGACCAGGCCGGCGGCCCCTGCAATGCCCCGCGGTATCGGTTCCCCGAGATCTACGTTAATGATCCGATAGGGAATACCCCGGGTGCTAAGGTAGCTACCGAGATAACCCGGCCCCTCACAGACAACATGGCGAAAGATAAGTACCGGTTTCATGCTACGTACGGAATAAAGACATGATCAGCTTAAGCAGACACCCGTCAGCGCGTCCCAAGCGCTTGCCGATACCTCAGTAATTTGGGGCCTGATTATAGCTAGGCCGTTCAGACCTTGAACCCTAACCTGGGAGAGAAATATGCTACTGTTGCAATATCGGTCAACTTACTCTTGAAAACCAATTACATGCGAAAGTACCTGCTATTCGTCTTGCTGCTCTTTTTCTCGGGCCCCTTGGCCTTTGCCGTAGACAAGCTGGTCGTGCTCGGGCTCTTCACAGATAAGGCCGTTGTGGAGATCGATGGGAAACAGCGGGTCCTTACTGTCGGCAAAACCAGTCCCGAAGGCGTGACGCTCGTCTCTGCCAACAGCAAAGAAGCGATTCTTGAGGTTGACGGACAGCGCGCCAGTTACACCCTAGGCACCCATATTGGCAGCACGTTCGTCGGGCCTTCGCCTCAGGCCACCGTCCAGATCTGGGCGAATGACACAGGCATGTATCTCGTCAATGGCAGCATCAATGACTTCCCAATCAACTTTCTCGTTGACACAGGCGCCACAAATATCGCCATGAACGGAAATCAAGCCAGGCGCCTGGGACTCGATTTCAAACTCGAGGGGACCGTGGGGCGTGCGCAGACCGCCTCAGGTATTACCAAGGTCTATTACGTCAATCTGAAAAAGGTAAAGGTTGGCGACATTACCTTGCGTGACGTTCAAGCGGCGGTTCTGGAGGGGGACTTTCCTACTGAGGTGCTGCTTGGCATGTCATTTCTCAGCAAAGTTGAGATGAATCGACGCGGCCGGCTTTTAGAACTTAGGAAATACTAATAGATTTGACATTAATTAGATGTTATAATGCATTGGTTTTAGGTGCTTTATCATTCATCACATGTTCCCGTGGGACCATCGTGACGTGGGCGGCCACGCGGATTCAGGTGTGAGAATAGGCGAAAAAGAACAAATGCAGCCGGCTCGGGCAGCGTTAGCCCGGATCGCCATCTTTCCGATCAAATCCTTGCATGGCATCGAATTAACGCACACCACAATCAGTGCAGGCGGGGCGCTCAAGCACGATCGGGAGTATGCCATCGTCGATGGCCAAGGCCGTTTCGTCAACGGCAAGCGACA
>JAPUIX010000005.1 GCA_027296625.1 Gammaproteobacteria bacterium
TTGAACCGGTGGGCGCTGGGCTCTTCGCACTTGCCGAACGACGGTCTTTACGCACCTGATTGCGCCGTGGCAGGGTCTCAGGCGCACCGAGTGCCCCATCCCAAGCCGCCAATCCGGGTCGATTGGTCACGCTTTCGATCAAAACACAAGTGTGCTACCGTCTTCGGTGGTTGGGAGGAATCATCTGGGAAATCCCAGATCAAGACTGTCGGCGCCCAGGTCATCGATGAACCTGGAGTTTACCTTGGATTTAGAGCTTATCTCGGGACTGTGATCAAAGAGGTACTCGGGCCGCCAATTCGGATAGAAAGTGAAGCGCACAAATGCGAGATAAGAACGTTATCACTGCGGATTTAGTAAGGAATACTGGTAGATATTCCATTATAGATTTGCCAGATAAAGAGAGATTCATTGAATATTTCATCACGACGTTTATGTTAGCGATAGAGAGAATTTATGGAAGCGATGTTCGAAAGAACGTAGAACGAGATGGGGTTAAAAATATACACAAATATATACAAAATGATGTCCAATTGCGGGATCTGAGAGATTCCGTTATGCGCGCGCTGAGACCTTATGTTTTCGCATTGTCAGTAGATATTGGAGATATTCTAGGTCTAGCGGACCCTTATTGGGTCGATGATAACACCATTCTTCGTATAAGTTACCCGTATAAGGTGGCGCGTTTAGCCCCACAGGATTCGCTTCTGTCGAGTTCAGGCACGCGGGACAAGCCCGCACCTCGGTGGTTGGACAGTCTTAAGTCTTTGCTGCTCAACAGCCGCATCTCGCGACCTGTTCGGTCAGCGCGAAATGCTCTTCGTTCGGCATTTAGTGGGCCTAGTCAGTATAACATTCGTTCATACCACCGCGGGTTGCCACGTGCCGCCTGGGCACATGGCCCTCACAAGGACACCTGGCATGGACTTGCAAAGGACAGTATCAACCTATGGTGGTCTATCGACGGCGTGAACAAACAAAATTCGGTCCTTCTATATCCAGAAACTTTTGGAAAAGAAGCGCGACCAGACCCAACATCCATGTATCTTGCGGCTGGTCAGGAACTTCCAAGGCCAGTTACGTTTGACATGAACCCTGGGGAGGTGTTGGTGTTTAATCCGGAGATCCTACATGGAACGCGATTGAATACGTCGGACGAAACGCGGGTTGCCATCTCCACCCGGCTTAATCCCACAACTCTGGTTTTCGACAACGAGGCGCCCTTTTTTCTGGAGCACTGGCATTTGTCGACGAACATACGAACGGGTCGGACGGATCGAGTGCAGCGTATTTCTAAGAAAACCGGGTCTCGGCGCAAGGCCAAATCGATAACCAAACGTCACTCCGATCGGCGGTGTAACGTGCATGATGTATACGCGAGATTGAAACGACTTCACTCGGTAGTCATCGGTCCGTCCGACATTTTACAATCCAATCAAAAAGCGCTTTTTCGACTAGAGAACGCCCAGGTTCTGGTACTGCGTCGCCAGAGTGAACTGCTGGCGTTTTCAGCCAACTGTCCACACCTTGGGGTCTGTCTGATTGACGGCTACAACGACGAAGCGCACATCTACTGTCCAGGCCACGGGTTAGAGTTTGACCTTAGTACCGGGGACAGCAGCTGTGGCGAGTTCAGCTTGCGCCGGTACTGGGTCAAAGAAGAGAACGGTCTTATTCTTCTGGGCCTGTCGGACCCTTGTTCCGCGTAGGACGACCCGCCACTCGAGAAATACCCGATAAACGCGCCATTGCTTGGATGGCTCATGAGCGGTCAATGGGATTACATTATAAGTAATTATACGTACGTAGTCGTGCCAATTCACGAATGGGACTTGTTTATCAATAAATACTCCCTTAAAGAGCCCATATTTGTACTCGCCCAAAGAGCGGGAAACTACGGCAGGTCGTCGCACCCACGGCCTCATGCCTGGTACACACCCAGATGCGGTTGTCAATCAGGTGTGCTCACCACTTCGCCTGTTAGCCAAGAGCAGCCATGGTGGCCGAACCTTCGGCTACCAAATTTGCCAGAGCCCAAGCTCCATTCGACCATCCGACTGTTGCCATCATGCACAATGGTATGCTCTTTCTCGGCAGGGAAGCCAAAATTTAGTCTTGGATTACAGAGGGGTAAGGTCCCGTGCGTGTAGCTGTACTCGGTGGCGGAATAACCGGGGCGTGTGCGGCGCTCGAGCTTTCTGAACGCGGACTCGTCGTCGACCTCTACGAGCAGAGCGCGCAGCTCATCTCCCGGGCGAGCTATTGGAACGAGGGCAAGATTCATCTAGGCCTGGTCTACGCCCAGGACCGATCTCGGAGGTCGGCGCGCACAATGATCGAGGGCGCGCTGCGTTTTCGACCCCTGCTATCGCGCTGGATCGAAACCGACGCCCTGGATCGCGTCGTATCGGATCCGTTTATCTATGCTGTGCATCGCAACACCTTAGTGCCACCGGCCGCGGTCGAGGAGCATTTCCGGGCCGTAACCAAATTGTACCGGAGCATGAGTCGGGAGGCCGGTACGGGGTATATCGCGCCGATTGAGAGAAGGATCTGGCAGCGCCACGACCCTGGCATGACCGGCGCACTATTCGACGATGACGAGATCATTGCCTCCTACCGAACCGAGGAGCGGAGCATCGATCCGTTCGTTATAGCTGCCCACCTCCGGTCGGCCGTAGCCGCCGCGCCAAAGGTGACGGTGCTAACGAATACGACGGTCACGAAGATAGAGAGGCGCAAGGGGACGAATTTCGTCGTCGTCAGCGAACGCGGAGGACGTACACAGCGCGAAACTTATGGAGCCGTGGTCAATGCGCTTTGGCAGAACAGGGTCGGAATGGACGCAACATTTGGCCTAGCAGAGGCCCGGCCTGTCCTGCATCGATTTAGGGTTGGACTGCACTCGAAGCCTTCGTTGGCGCCGGACGACCTTCCGACAGTGACCTTTATGCTGGGACCATTCGGCGATACGGTCAATTTCGGCCATCGCGCCTATTTGAGCTGGTATCCCGCCGGCCACCTGCTCACATCCAGGGAGAGGGCACCATCCGCGCCGGATGCGGACATCCTAAAGTCCGATCTCAGTCAGGTGGAAAAGGGGACATTGGACGCCGTGAGTCGTCTGATTCCGAGGCAAAGGCAAGCCTTACGCCGATCTGCGGGCCAATGGGAGATCGGGGGCGGCTATATCACGGCCTGGGGGAGAACCGGTATCGACGATAAGCATAGCCAGTTACATGAGCGCTTTGAGGTCGGCGTCCACAGCACCGGGTCCTATCACTCGGTCGATACCGGAAAATACACCCTTGGTCCCTATTTCGCCGAGATCGTCTGTGACCGCATAATTCCGGCAAGATCGGTTGCGCGCCCCGTTCGGGCGGTGAAGAAATGAGTTGCGGAGGACGACCATGACGGTGACCGTCTGCGTTCCGGTCTGGAACGGCGAGGCATTTGTCGACGAAACTCTTGAAAGCGTGCGCACGCAGACGTTGGGCGACATTACGGTCCTGATCTCCGTCGACAAATCCGATGACCGGTCCCTCGACATCTGCCGCGCCTTCGCGGCAAAGGACCCGAGGTTTAGGGTCTTCGCCCAATCAGCACGTCTCGGTTGGATCGGCAACGTGAATTGGCTATTGCGGCAAGTCAATTCCGAGTTCGCCAATTTATTGCCCCATGATGACGTGATCACGCCTGTCTATCTTGAGCGGTTGATTGCAAAACTAGATAGTCATCCGAAAGCAGTCCTGGCCTATTGCGACATGCTAGCATTCGGGAATAGAGATGCCGTGCTAGTTGGCCCGGAGGCCACGGGAGATCTTTTCGCGCGGATACTAGACTTTCTTTATGAGAATGCAGCCGCTGAGGCTTGGCGCGGCGTGTTCCGCTCGGAGGTTCTCAAAAAGGGCTGCTATCATGAAGAGGCTAACGGCGCCGCGGCCGATCAGGTCTGGCTGTTGCGTCTCGTGGTCCAAGGACATCTAGTCCGGGTGCCCGAAATCCTTTACCGCAAACGCCTACACGATCACTCAATCGTTGCCAGAGCTTTGACCAAAAATGGAGTTCCAACCGATAGTCATTGGGCCGATCATTGCGTGTCGTGCCACCGCATCGCGCTGGCGGCCGGCCAGTGGACCCATACCCAGAAACAGGCGATTGCCACCGCCTCCCTCATAAGGGCCTTGCGCCCTAGAGACTACGCAGGGTTAGGGGCGACGCCAGTCGAATCGATGACCTCCCTGCTGACCTCTATAGCTGATTACGCGCAGCGATTGTCCGGTTTGGCGCCGCCCGGTTCGGACCTTATGAGGCCGACCGACTTTCCAGACAAGCTTCGTACATATTTGGAGCACAGCCTCTGGAGGCTGCTGGCGAGACAAGCGGTCGGGAAATTCTTGCCGCAAGCGCTGCTGGCGAGACAAGCGGTCAGGAAATTCTTGCTGCACCGGCGCCTTCGTGAATGACCGCTTAGGGTCACGAGCAGACTCCACGGTCACTGTGTCGCTTCGTCCGCTCTTAGGGCCGAAGCGGACGTAATCGGCGGAAAAGCGGACGTTGAGATCGAAGGTCTGCTTCATGCGCGCAAATAGCCCGGACTCACGCTGAGTTGCCGGCGCAACCAAAAACCTTGACCGATTGAGGGTAGGAAAAGAAATACATAACCTGAAACCCCTGCAAGGCCGGGGCAGCCCGTTCCTCCAGCATCAGTTTTCCGCTGTTGTAGATGTGATCCGCCACTAACAGAAGGCGGATGTCCGGACCG
>JAPUIX010000006.1 GCA_027296625.1 Gammaproteobacteria bacterium
GAATGTATAACCCGAATTATTCCAAGTACCAAATGAGTCATAGCAAGACCTATGACAACTGAAACCAGGACTCCAAGATACTCGAAAGCCTGCATTCCTTGCTCCTGGTAGTCGGATAATTGGCACGTTTAGCAAGCGGCCGCTTCGGGTCAAAAGCAGCCACTCAGTATGCTCCAAATTCTAGCACCTGAGCGGCTGGTTTCGAGGTAAAGCAGCCACTCGCCGCTGGAAATTTCACCCTCGGTCCTTGAATGTCCGCTTTCCCCAAAAGCGGACGTTCAGATGGGCGAAATCAGGGGGTTTTGAAGGTCCGCTTTCGGCCAATAGCGGACATCAAGACTTCCGATTCAGAGCGGCTTTTTACTCTGACCAAATGCTAGGCAGTCTGTTGTTGTTATTCCACATATGGGTTGCCAACTTCCACGTCCCATCCGACTGTTTCTCTAAGATATCGATGTAATTTTGCGAGTATGGAATTCGCCGTCCTGTGGCTCGTTCTTCATACACGCCGTTTCCAACCCATCTTCTTATCGCGAATTTTTCACCGACTATGATCGGCTCAAATTCACTATCCGAAATCTCAAGTATCCATGTTGCAAAGAAATTAACGGCCCAGACATGTACGGCTTTCTTACCCCTTACTGGATCACCTCCTTGTGGCATCCAAACCGCTCCATCAACGATATCAGCTACGTATGCGTCTGCCTTAGCCTCTGCCGTGGCCGCAGTCTGAAATCTCTCGAGACGACTGCTATACATTTCCAATATTTGATCTGCGGCTGTCGGTGCCTGTGCTGTTGCGCTGGTAGCGATTAGAAACAGACTAAGCAAAATTATTCTTGTCATTTGCATCTCCGGATACCAAGGATTTGGACATTCGTGAAAACACGGCGGAGTACGTTCAACGGCTGCTTTGGGTCGTTAGCGGACGTTTTTACCAATTCTAGCCTAATGACCGCTTCCGGGCGGAAAGCGGACGTTCCAAGTTGGTCAATTTTGTGAAAATCTTGGGGATATTCCGGAATGTCCGCTTTTCTCCAAAGCGGACGTTCAGATTAGCAGAAATTGGGTGAAATCAGGGTCCGCTTTCGGCCATTTCCGGACATTCGTCGGATAAAGAAAACCCCGCACCATCCGGGTCATAGATCATCGCGATGATGCGTATGGTCGCGCGGGAATCTGATCACGCGAACGGACCGATCTCATAAATATCCTGAATCAGCCGCGCCAACTTGGCCCTGCGACGAGTGGTCACGGCTGATTCGTCGATGACGATGGATGCCGAAGTGTCATGCTCTTGTTCGGCTAGCCTTCGGGCGCCGCGCAAGCGGTTGGAATACTGAACTGTGAAAACCTGGCGAAAGCCACCGCCGGTCAGGGCGGTCAGATCGCCTGGGCAGCGATGCTCGACAAGGTGGAGCGTCGCGATCCCTCAATCCGACAATAATCAGGTTAGTGGCGCCACTCCGGCTCGCGCAGCATTTCAACAACCTGCTCCTGCAATTCGTTTTTTTCGCGGGCCACTTCCGCCAACCGCGCCGCGACGTCAGGTTCCTGCCGGAAACCAGCGAGCGAGTGACTGTTGAGGATCGTATACCACCATGGGTGGTCAGCGCGGAGATCGTCGAATTCTTTCAAGAATACTGTCCTCGCGGTCTGCAAATCGCCTAGCCAGACGGATGTTATGACAACGTCACCCTTACTGTCTCGCCAACTGAAATCGGCGTCATCCAGCAAGGCTACATATTTGACTGCATTCTCTCTGAAAGATTGTTCGTCCAGAACATCGGCCCATAAGGAAAATGAGAAAGCTTGCAAACGTATCGCCGTCCAGTTGTCTGGAAGAACGCTCAGGTCATCGATACCGGGTTGCCTGGCGATCAGGAAATCCAGCGCCTGCTTTGAAAGACCTTTGTCGTGCATGGCCTGGTTGTAATGTGCCGTGACAAAGGGCGTGAAGCCCGAATCTATTTCACCATCGAGAATCTGCTCGATCGTGGTCTGTGTCAGCTTTATCACCTCGTCCTGATCATGTCGCGAAACTGCAGCCAATATTTCCAGTTCTCGCACCAAGTGCGATTCGGGTGCGATTGCCCGCGTTCGCTCAGCCCAATAGTCTCTTTCCTGGAAGAGGCCGAGCCAATTAAAACGACGTGCGAGGATTAACGGCAATACCGGATCACCAGGATCCACTTCAGCGGCCTGTCGCACCCAGTCGAGCCCGCGCGCCAGCTCGCCCCGATCGATCGCGGCCATGCCGAGTCTCCAGTAGATCAACGGATTGTCAGGTGCCAGCTTCAGCGCGGTGAGCAAAGGCTGCTTGGCCTCTTCCGGACGCTCGGTCTCAGTGAAGATGCCCGCCTGGGCCCACAACAAATCATAGTTGAGCGGATCGACGACAAGGCCGTCGAGCAATACCGCAAGCGCCTCTTCGTATCGCTTTTCGCCAGTCAGGTACAAGATGGCGAATCTCCTCACGTAGGAGTCGCCGTAACCCTCCTGCATCAGGGGCAGCAACTGCTCGAACGCAGCATTCGCGGCTTCAAAGTCCAGGCGATCACCTGCCGCCAAGAACTGAACCATCAGATCCAGCCCCCTGGCAGCCAGATCACCTGGGCGCTGCTTGAGGACTTCGGCCAACAGGATCGATGCTTCCGACGTCGCGACCTCCAAAATGATTACGTTTTTCCACTCTTTCAGCAGAAAATTGCGTGCGAGCCCGGTTCTGGCATCAAGAAATTCCGGGTCCTTGGCCAATGCCTCGTTGAACAGCCTTTCTGCCGCATGCAGCGCATCGGTAGTATTTATCGCCTGTTGCTCGAGCGCTTTCAGGTAAATGTCGTAGGCGCTGATGTCCGATGTGCTGACACCCTGAATGGCTCCGGAATCCGTAGCAAGCAATGTACTGCCAAGCGCCGTCGCAACCTCACCGGCGATTTCATCCTGGATTGCAAAGATGTCATCCAGGGTACGATCGTAACTCTGTGACCAGACATGAAAACCGTCATCGGCGCGGATTAGCTGTGCGGTGACGCGAACGCGATTGCTGGCTCTTTGTACGCTGCCTTCAAGTACGTGAGCGACACCCAACGTCAAAGCGATCGTACGAATGTCGATATTCTGGCCTTTAAACGCAAAAGCTGAAGTCCGTGCTGACACTTTGAGATCAGGAAGTTGCGCCAGCATATGCAGCAATGTCTCCGTCAGGCCATCCGAGAAGTACTCATTTTGCGGATCGCCGCTTATGTTGACGAAAGGCAGTACCGCAATGGATTCGTTCGGGATGGCGGATGCTCTTGCCCGTTCCTCTTCCAGTGCCTGTTCTGCGCCGGCCTGCGTGGCCGACTGGATCAAATCTGCCTCACGCTGCGGTGACAACACGAATTTGTCCACGGCGAAATAGGCCAATGCCAAGGCCAGGACTACCGTAATCGCCCGATCGAGCTTCTTTGCGGTTGTGCGCGTAATCGACTCGGCGCGGTCAATCTCGGACTCTTTTTTCAAGCCCTCTGGTGTGAGCTCGAAGGCCCAGGACAATATCAGGGCGGGAATGAGGCCGATCGCTAAAACAATAGTGACAATGCGGACAGCTGCATCGCCGAAGCCAAAGGCTGGGAAGATGGTCTCCACCACCTGGATAATCAACCAAGATGCCACTACGTATGCTGCGGCTACCCGCAAGACGTTTCGGCGCTTGAGTTCTTCGAAGAATTGCCCCATATGCTTTGCCGAAACCCTCCATTTTCAAGCAAAGATAGCATGCAGCACCGGTAAGAGCGCGCCAACAGCGAGGCGTATACCGTGGATTTGAGCCGCTTGAATTGGCAACCAGCCATATCCGCTTTGGGTACAGGCTGTGTGAAAACTCGATTCTAGATATAATAGTACTTTCCCACTGCCGGGTAATCCAATGAGCGGATTCATAGCGGGCACATGCCGAAAACAAGTCACCTTATTCCCTGATCGTATCGACAATTACATCGCTGAAGAAAATAGTATTCGAGTCATTGATGCATTTGTAGATAGCCTTGATCTTTCTGGATTGGGTTTCAAGACCGTACCTGCAAATACTGGTCGTCCCGCTTATCACCCGTCTACAATGCTCAAGCTATTTCTTTACGGATATCTAAATCGTATTCAATCTTCACGCC
>JAPUIX010000007.1 GCA_027296625.1 Gammaproteobacteria bacterium
GTCCTGCTGTTGCACGGTATGTCCGACTCGCCCTACAGTCTTCGTGGCGTGGGTGAGCGCTTGCATACCGCCGGTGCCTGGGTGGTGGGGCTCAGATTACCGGGCCATGGCACGGCACCGTCGGGACTGGTCCAGGTGCAATGGCAGGATATGGCAGCAGCGGTGGGCCTCGCCATGCGCCACCTGCGTGAGGTGGTCGGTGATAAGCCGCTCTACCTGGTCGGTTACTCAAACGGCGGCGCCCTGGCCGTGCACTATGCGCTCATGAGCCTGCAGGATCCCATGCTGCCGCCTGTGGATGGCTTGGTGCTGATATCGCCGTCCATCGGGGTGTCGCCGGTGACGGCGCTGGCGGTGTGGCAGGGACGGCTCGGTTACCTCCTTGGCCTCCATAAACTGGCGTGGAACGCCATCCTGCCTGAGTACGACCCCTTTAAGTACGGCTCCTTCGCCGTGAACGCGGGTGACCAGGTGTACCGACTGACGGCCGAGATTCAGTCACAGCTCACGACACTGGGCACGGCCGGAGACCTGGACCGCTTTCCGCCGGTGCTGGCATTTCAATCGGTCGCCGATGCCACGGTATCGACGCCAGCCCTGGTTAAAGGGCTGTTCGACCGCCTTCCAGAAGGTCGGCGTGAGCTCGTGCTCTTTGACATCAACCGCACGGCCGAGGTGGAGCATATTCTGCTGAATGATCCCGAGGCGGTTGTCGGAGCCATGCTGCATGATAGAACCCTGCCCTTTGCCCTCAGCCTCCTGACCAACGAGAGCGAGGAGAGTCAGCGCCTCATCGTGATTCACAAAGAACCCGGAGACAGTGAGGTTACTGAGATGGCCCTGGACCTAGCCTGGCCCGAGGGACTCTACTCGCTGTCCCATGTGGCCCTGCCATTTCCCACAGACGACCCGCTTTACGGGGGCCAGGATACCGGCGAGAGTCCGGGCATTTATCTCGGAAGGATTGAGCTCAGGGGCGAGCGGGGGGTATTGCAGATATCCGCCGCGGACATGCTGCGGCTTCGGTGGAACCCGTTTTACCCCTACATGGAGCAGCGTGTGCTGGAGTTTGTCGGTCTGGCTGCCCCCCGCTCGAACCTGGCCATCGACCGGGGCCTTGCCCCGTCGTCCTGACAATCCCCCTGGGACAAGCAATCCGCCCGCCGTCTTCGGGTGTGGCTTTTCCGGCTCATGCCCCCAGATGCGGCGGACCCGGGCGGCTGAATCTCATATAACATATTGATTTATATGTAAATGATGCTGGAGGCGAGCAGTCTGGGCCGCTGGCGCGTTAATAACGTATACATGGCCGAGAAGGTGAACAGGGGACCCATTGAACTATGAAGGCAAGATTGACCGTGCTTATTCTGCTCCTGGGGCTGCTGACCGCCACCGGCGGCTGCGCCCTGAGCTACTACTACCCAACGTATCCCCGTAGCGAGCGGGCCAGCCTTGAACTGGCTGAGGCCAAGTGTCTTGCGCGGCCAGAGATCAAACGCGGCGTGGTGTTAGAGACGTGCGTATTGGAGTCCCTAAGCGAGTAGTCGACCCGAATTCTTAGTTCCCACCTGTTAGGCTGCCCCCGATCATTCGGCGGTGGCTTTTTTTGTGATGGATCGTGCGCGAAATGGCGTCATTATGCGCTTTCCCCCCGGGAGTAGAGGTGTGGCAATTGAGCGCCCATCATCGTTTGCCGGTGAGTGGTTATGGGCAAGAGGTCTCACCGAGGCGACGATGGGGGATCTCGCGCGATGACGTGAAATCATCAATGAAAATCCACCGTTAACTCACTTGTATGTGGTGTGTTTTACCGGCTGCTGCCACTTGTGTTAGCCACCGGTGGGGTAACTGACTTTTAAATGACCGCATCTAAGCCTCGTGGTTCCTATCGAGTTCCGGTGCCCGGCAAGTGGGCAGAATAAATAAGCGGGGCACGACAAAGCGTTGCCGGTGAGTGCTTGCTGGGGAAGAGGTATCGTGGGAATTTAATATTATGTTAAATATAAGGTTAAAGCCCTATTATAAAAGGAATTTCTAGTTCGCCCTTTTGCCCCACTTGGACTTCGGGCTGAGGGTAACACGTTTGTTATTGATTGGGGGGAAGAGAGAACAGATGCCCGGTCTAGGGGCAAACGAGGTGTCGCCGGGAGCGACGGTTCAATTTAATCGGGTTTTCGGACCCGAAGCCGAGGCACTTTCTTGTGGCGACAAGAAAGTGCCCAAAGAAACGCCTCCCGACGACTGGGTCCCTTCAGGACTTCCCTGCGTGCTTCAGGCGGCTCGGGGTGCGTCAACAGCACCTCCATATGCTGACGCCGCACGCGCGCATCCCTTGCGCGCCCCTTCGGGCTCACTCCTCGCCGCCTTCCAGTACTCGGCTGCGTCGAACGGGTAATTAAGCGTCAAGACAAGACCCCCGACCTCTTTTCCGCTTTCCAAGAAGCTGACCAAGGTGGATGAATAAGCGATGCGTTAAGAGAAAACGGTTCCTGACACCCTTTTTCACTGAGGTGATCAACAAAAGGATCAGTGTGACGTCCTTGTAGACATCCCCTCGCCCTCAAGTAGCGATCAGCGTTTCTGTTGTTTCTGTCTCGCTGAGGTTGTCAGGAGTAATCCTGATGAGATGCTTTGGTTTGAGATACCAGAGTGTGGTGCCATGTCTGTTTACGTCATCTGGAAGGTCAACGACGACATAGTTGCCGGAAATATAACGCCCGAATTTATCAAATCCGGCAAAATGATCTTCGCTATGCATAACAGTGCCGACATGCCCAATGATATCGGGATTGTAGCTAGCGTTTATTAACAGTACTAAATCTCCAACTTCAAAGTGCTGCATTGACAACACCTCTTTTCTGGAGACTATACACTATATATTGGAGCAAGATCCTGGGAGCGCAAAATGGCGGCACGTCTTCGTCTGGAATCCACCCTGCGACCCCGACGGCGGCCTCGAACAAATGGTGATGGAAGCTAAAAAAGACTCCCGACCCCTTTTCCCCTCCGTGCAGTATTACCATTACTGCACATTTTCGTCGAACCCGTAATTTGGTAGTAAGCTGGACGCGACGCATTTCGGCCTAGTCGCCTACCTAGATTCTTCGAGCTACGGGTAATGGGTGGCTACCACTCAGGCAGCTGATACTGGACGTTTCAGTCGGAATCCCGGATAAGCGAACGCACCGGCAATCTGTTCGCAGTCCTTCTCAGATACACCTGCCGCCCGCGAAATCTTGTACCAGGTCTTCTTAACGCGTGCCTCCATATGAGAGGTGATGGCTTCCGCCTCTTCACTATCAAGGAGAAACCGCGTGCTTTGCGAAAGTAAGTTATCCACATGGGCATAGCGGCCCATGTCTCCGCAGATCATCGCCAGATCGCGACGCTCGATGCTTACTGGTGATGATGGTGTGAGGTCGTACGCTGGTGACAGCTTCCAGTCGCGATCTTTCGCGCTGACAGCGTGATTACGTGGGTGATCGTCGGTGTTCGAGATCAGGGCGTTAAAGCACATCCGGCGAAATAGTTCGGGCGCATCATTACGCGGCTCGGCGGATATACGACGTAGCTCTTCAACCAGAAGCATATAAGACCACTTGTCCCGGGACTGGTAGGTATCTTTTGCACGTAGCAATGTTAGCCCACTTAACATGCGTGCCCGCAAATAGCCATTTCTTGTTTTCTCCCGGTCAAAGCGCTTCACCAGTAGCACGTCGCGATCTGCGATCGGGACGATCTTGCTTTCGACAGTTTGAAGTCCGCAAGTGCGCGCGAGCGCCAGCATGGCATGTTCGACGCGTGCGGTGTTCCACCGGTCGTCAGGACGATTGAACTTCGCAATCCAGAGCCCCTGTTCATCTTCCACGGTGGCTTTGGGTCTTGCGCCTCCCATTGAGGTGCCAATTAATAGCAGATCTTCGACCTGGTCGGTTCCCCCACCCTTGGGCAGATCTTCATCAGCAATGATCGCGTCGGCAATCATTTGCAGCTTTGCAAGTTCGAGTGTCTGGTTGAACTTGCGCCGTGGTGCTGGAGGCGCCTGGTTCCGTCCAAAACCGAGCGCGCCCGCGCGGTCATCTGGCGAATAAAGAAGGTAGTCCAACTCCCCCAACTTTGGTTTTCCGGCGTGACGTTCAATGATGCGCCTTCCCCAATAATCCGGACCGGCATCCCGCAGGGCACCGAACACGCCGTTGAACGCCGTGGTTTGATAGGTGCGGCTGCTGAGTTTGAGCTCAACGGGGTCGATCGGCACAGCTTCTTGTCGCCCCAAATAACTCTTTCCGTAAATAAACCGTGCCAACGGCGTGCCCCGTCGATCAGTCGACATGACAAACCGTCCGGCGGTAACCGCTTTCGTCTTGCCCGGAAGGGTGATATAGACGTAGCAGTCACTGGCTTCGGTGTTAAAAGTCATTGTCGAGCGATTCCGTACTGCGGGCCCGAGATCGTTCGCCAGCGAGATCCAATGCCTGGTCTTCTATGTCGCGGATTGGATCTGCGACCTCATTAAGGTCGTCAAGAAGATCGTAAGCCCAGAGTAGAGCCACGTAGACTACGGCGCCCGTGGCCGGCTTGCCTTTCTCAGCATCCATGACAGCCCGGCGCCCTGCGCCGATCTTCTCTGCAACCTCCTCTATGGTCAGATTGCGCCGGAGCCGAGCCGTACGCAGATTCATCCCGAGCCGCTTCAGGGCCTGTTCGACCGGATAAGGTGGGGCCGTCGTCAAGAGGTTACGGGCTGTCATGTGCTTTCAAGAGTACCTTAAGCCGTTTTAAATGCTCTTAAGAGCATATATCAAAAGCTCTTCCAGCACAAGGGGAGTACCCTCAAGAGCACCTTAAGCGCGATAACGTCCTCTTAAGGGCACCTAGTTATATCCGTTAATAGCCGAGAGTGGACATTCAATAATGCTCCCAAAATCACCAGGCAGGCTACTACTTACTCCCTTCAATCAGAAAAAAGGGGTCGGGCGTCTTTTCTTGGTGATTGGGCAGAGGTACGGTAGAAAGCGACGATGCTTCGCCGATCCCGGGTCGCCACGGGGCCGGCGTGTGCAGCGCAGCCGGCCTTTTGGGGCTAGGCCCTGGGAGCGCAAAATGGCGGCACGTCTTCATCTGGAATCCACCCTGCGAGCCCGACGGCGGCTTCGAACAAATGATGATGGAAGCTAAAAAAGACTCCCGACCCCTTTTCCCTTCCGACCCATAGCGGACACTCGCCGCGGTCATCGAAACCCCGATGGAAGAAACTTCCGAAAAGCCATCGAAATCCTGGATTCTCGGCTTTGATCGTCCACAAATTTCTTGGTTGTCATTCCTTTATCTTTGTGGTGATATTTCTCTACACTAACAATAAGTGTAGTTGGCACTATGGAGCATATGAGTGGCTGGCGGCTTTGCAAAAGACGGTGCAGTACAGGACCAGATCGATGCGACAATCGAGGACGCTGTCAATCGCGAGCGTGACCATCTGCCA
>JAPUIX010000008.1 GCA_027296625.1 Gammaproteobacteria bacterium
CGGCGTAGCGAGCTGATATACCAGGTTAAGGCCAGGTACTGGAACGAATGCCAGGTGTTGAAACCCTGAAAGGCAATTTGGATCCGCTGTCCGCTGAAACTGGTGATGAATAGCGCCATCGCGACGGTAATGAGTACCAACAGAATCTTCGGGTAATGGGCGATACCCTGTTGGATTTCGATGACACTCTTGATGATAAACAAAACCATCGAGAGGAGGAAGGCGCCGGTAACTAGATAGACCAGCAGCGGGGATTTCAGTATCTCAGGATACAGTAAACGCGTGCTCCCGATGTAAAACTCATCATGGATGAGTTTGTAGGAGGATAAAGGAAACAGACAGGTCAGGACAACCGCATAATCGATGATTCGGGACAAGGGTTGTAAGGGACTCGGTTTCCTACGCTCGTAACACTCCACGATGTAGGCGATCTGATGCAGGACGTGCATCGAAGCCCAGAAGAAAAAGATGGTAAGCAAGAGTCAAAAATTCCACAGCGCTGTCCCGACAACCAGAACTGGGATGATGAGTGAGCTACCGATCAGAAATCGGTGATGCTGCCGAAAGGGGCCATCCAAGGCAGTCCGAAAGAAGGTGGCATACATATGGGGGCCGCCGATCATCCCGGCAATGACGAGATTAACAAGCATCGCTGAGTTGCCCATCATCTCGTAAAGCGCCAGCGGAATGATCACCAACACACAACTCAAGGTAATGAAGCAAAGATCCCAGCTTTTGCTGTGCAGCCACGGCCCGTCTTCTCGCCTCTCCCAGTACGAATTGTCGTGCAACAGCGCTTTATTTGCAGCCATTGGGAGTGATTCCTTGTTTAGCCGTTAGGATGGCTTTGTTGCACGAATCGAGCAGACACCGCATTGCCCCTATGCACGCCTCTTTTAGGTGAGCGGATAGGACTGAGGACGACCCAATTCCCGTAGTCGATTGAGCAACACACAACCCAGTGAGGCTGCTCGTTCCTGGGCGTCATCCCGCTTCGCCCGCAAGCCGCCTCCGAAGGTCCGTTTATAACGAGAAACGGCATTCTCGGCATGGGATTGATTATAGTAGCCCGACGTCCGTTTCCATTCAAACTGATCGGTCCGCTGCATCTCTGAAAGATGTCGATCCCGCTGCGTCGGTGAGGTCGCGGCCTTGGCACTCAGCACCGCATCCTTGCGGGGGGGAATGATCACCTTGGCTCCCGATGAATGGCCGGCCACCGCGGCGTAGACGGGCTCTTGATCGTAGATGCCAGCACCGATGAAGCGTTCAATTTGCCGATCCACTTGGGCCAACAATGCCGGCACTTGAGACGGAGCTTGCTGACGGTCATCCGTCACCGTGGAAGCGATGATCCAACCCTGATCATCCACGCTGATATGCAGTTTGGGCCAGCTCTTACGGTGCTTCTCACCGTGTTTCTTGGCGTGCCATTCGCCTTGGCCACACACCTCTAACCCCGTGCTGTCGACGATCAGGTCAATTGGCCCTTGTGCCCCCCGATTGTCGAGCCGACTGAGTTCCAACGTGGCGTTTCGTCGCGATAGGGTCGTGTGATCGGGACACGGAAGCGACCAGCCCATCAGCTTCAAGACGCAGCCAAGAAAGCCTTCGGTCTGGCGCAGCGGCTGGTGAAACAGCAATCTAAGGGTAAACGCCGTCTCGATAGCGAGGTCCGAATAGACGGGTTGTCCGCCTCGTTTGCCAACTTTTGGAGGCGTCCAGGCGCAGGTCGCCTCTTGGCTGATCCATAGCGTGATGTCACCCTGATCGTGCAACGCTCGATCATACGCCAATTTTTGACGCGCTATGCTGTTTTGTATTTCGGATGTCGTTTGCCTCGTTTATGGGGCTCAGTCATGCGGCTCACCGTTGGCTTGCAGGGTTTGTGATACCCAAAGCATGATGGTCGATTCAACCCGTGTCAATGCGTGCTGGGGGATTCGTGCACCAATTCCGCCATTTCTTACGAGCCTCCGGCTTTAACAGGGCCACGAGATGACCATTCACTATGGCAATGCGGCTCCCAGATTTTTGTCACCGACCTGGAGGACAAAAATACTCTTTTCCCGGCTACTATTTAAGACCGAGGCGCTGACGGAGCTTGGCATGAAAATGCTCGGCTTCTTTGCGTTTCCATCCGTCGGCCAGGATACGTACACTGAGGCGGGTGGCTCTCGCGCTCACCGGTACCAATTCAAAGTCGACCTCGACTTTGTCTGCCCGCAACGCTTTGATGGTTGCCCCCAGGCCATCCATGTACTGGTTGAGAATTTGCAGCCGCAACTCGTTCACTTCCGCCAACGTCGCCGGCCAGATCTCTTCTAGGGTCACCGGATAGATCCAGGAGAGGGCTCCGGTGGCGTATGAAAAGGTACCCGTTCCCATGGCTGTCGGCGGATGAACCGGACTACAGCCGGCCAGGAGTGTCAATCCGATGCACCCCAGAATGGACAGATGCAGGGCTTGTTTTCCACACCAGCGTGCTGACATCGTATACCCCCTATGTTGTGTAATATGTCATTCTAGTTACAGCCTTTCGGAGAGCGCGATGATCTCTCCAAATCATGATGGTGTGTCGGTCAGGCCGACAGCGTGTAGTAAGAACGTCGGGTGGAGTTGTCGGGATCATGCCAACACCGCATGACAACCGGCTGGTTCTGCCGGCATAAGTAGATGAGCCATTACCAGGGAGAATAGAGAGGGGCGCGACAGATGGCGGTGCGTTGTTTTTCACCCTGTGACAGGGTGTTGACGCGGCGCTTCAGTTTATCCCAGATGCCCATCGCCTTGGCGAGCTCTGCCGCGCGTACACGTACCTCGCGATTCAGCTTCAGCGCTGTGGTAATCCGGTACGGGTGCAAGATATTGTCCAGGACGTTGAGATAATCGAGCAATTCGAAGTCCTGAAACACGAATCCCATGGTCGTGATACGGACATCACGGCGTTGCGAATCGCT
>JAPUIX010000009.1 GCA_027296625.1 Gammaproteobacteria bacterium
TGAGCCCGGCAAGCCGGACCACTGACCCAAACAGCCACACCCCCGTCAGCGTCAGGTTAGCCGCCAACCACTGCACCCGCCACCTGCAATGCAAGGAAAATCACCGCAGCCCTTTCCTTACAAAATCCGATGGTAGACCCATACCGGACATTCCGGCCGGTTAGACTCACGCCTGGCTGCCGCATAGACTTTCGCTCTCAACGCGTAGGGAGGGAGCTGCCCAACATTAGGGTCCAGAGTAGGTTTTTGGCCACCGACTTGGTCGGGTATTCTCCGCGAGTGGGCGAATACGGGTAAGGCCGGGCAGTCCGTCGTTATCTGTTATTGAAGGAGACGGATATGGGCGAATATCATGATCTAACGTTCCCCAATGAAGATTCGCATTATCGAGCGGCGCGGGATGCTCTGCTTACCGAGGAACTTGAACTTCGGCGTCAGGCAGAGAAAGTCTCGGCCTTGCGGCGCGCTCTCCCCTTGGGCGGCGCTATCAAGGAAGATTATGTTTTTCAGAATCTTTCGGGTGGAGACACCAGGCTCTCGGAACTGTTCTCGGACAAAAGCTCGGACCTTCTCATCTACGGTTTCATGTACGAACCCGGCGGCGAAGCATGTCCCATCTGCACGTCGTTCATGGACAGCGTGAACGGCGGCGTTCTCCATATGGAACAATATTTTAATTTCGCCGTGACCGTGAAAGCGGCGGCCGAAGAACTGAAATCCCACGCCGATGCACGGAATTGGTCGAACCTGACACTCCTATCCTCGGGCAAAACCACTTTCAACTTCGACTACAAGGCCGAGGACGAGGACGGACGACAGGGGATGATGCTGAATGCCTTCCGAAAAACCGATGATGGCATCTTCCATACTTGGGCATTCGAATTGTTCAGTGCCCTCAAAGACCGCAACCGTGACCCCCGCCATCCCGACCGGATCGCGCCCTTGTGGAGCATTTTCGACGTGACCCTGGACGGCCGGCCCGCCGATTGGAACCCGGCCTACAGCTATGATTAGGCTAAAATCCCCGGATCGGAGATATGGTCGGCATCGAACGGTTGACTTCCGCTATTGGGGGTAAAGCGAATGTACTTATCCCTTGCCCGCGCCAGCAGCTATCGCTGCAAGCGTTAATTCATTAATCCTTAATTAAAAATAATTTACACATACCGTCGTTCAGAATCAAAATTCAGCTCTACCGCGTTCAGAATTTGATCCACCATGAAAACCATTGCCCAAAACGCGATACTCGAAGAGGTGGTAGCGCTTCATCAGGCGTGGTTGAAAAATAAGAACGATGGTGAACTGGCGAATTTTTCGCGGTGGGATCTTTCGGACTACGATCTGTCCAAATTGCAACTACGTGGTGCCACGTTCAGCGGTGCAAAACTGCGCGCCTCAAGGCTTCAGGGCATCGGCCTGATCGGCGCGGATCTTTTCGGCGCGGACTTGCGGGATGCCGATCTTCGAAACGCGAATTTAACCAGGGCGGACTTGCGGGGTGCCAGTCTGCAAGGGGCGAAACTCAATAACGCCATCCTGACTGAAGCGGATTTTCGGGGTGGAATCGTGCAGTCGAACGCCTCGACGGCAAAAGCGAAAACCAATCTGACAGGCTGCACGCTTGATTATGCCTCTCTCGAGCGCGTGCAAATGCAGGGTGCAGATCTTACAGGTTCGAGCCTGGTCGGCGCCAATCTTGCCGGCGCGAAGCTCATGGGGGCGAACCTTTCCGGTACAAACCTGTCAAATGCGAACCTGCGGCGCGCCAACCTTTCAGACGCTAACCTGGAAAAATCAAATTTCGTCAACGCCGTGCTGGAGGAAGCATCGCTGAAAAACGCTGCCACCCGCGATACCAATTTCAGTATGGCGGCGATGACCGGGGCCGTTCTTTCCGGACTGGATTTGTCTAGCTGCAAGCTTGATGAAGCAAATTTCAAGGTCTCGTTTGAGAACCTGCCGGTCCATATCAAATATGCGCTCCGCGAGCATGAGCGATGGATCGAAAGCAACGGTCATCAGGGTCGGCAGGGTATATTGATGGAGGAAGACCTCCGATCTGTGGATTTCTCGAACCGAAACCTAAGCGCGATAGTGTTGCGCGGATCGTGCCTTGTGGGGGCAAACCTGCAACGTTGCACGCTCGCCCTCGCGGATCTATCGAACACCGACATGAGTGGCGCCAACCTTGAAGGCGCCCTGTTTCTGGGAACAAATCTTAAGGGTGCCAAACTGGTAAGGGCAAAACTCAAGAGCGCCAGGTTCGACGCTGTTGCCATCTGGAGGCAGGACGGGTCGTCAACCGGTGCCTTGCAAGTGCCAAATCTCGAAAACGCGGATCTGACTGGCGCTGACCTTGAAGGTATCGATTTTTCTCCGTGCAATTTGGCCAATGTCACATTCGACGGCCAATTAAAAAGCCGGACTGGGAGCTGATCCGGGTTCAGGTCGGACCGGACCAAAAGGCCATGGGTTTTTCACCCAGACCTATTCGATTGGCTGGCGGAATAATTCAGATCACTTTTATCGTCACGTCGTCCTCTTCGACGTGACGACCTTGAAAGGACGTGAGATCGTCAGTTTCCAGTCCGCAGCTGATCCGACAATCGTTTGCATCAGTGATATTTAATCTGCCATTCACACAGCGATTTCCAAAACCGTGCTTATCGACGATCTCGTAATTGTTGATGGTAGACTCACGCTCCGAGAATTTGTCGCCGGTTAGAATCAACTCAATTTCCTTGATTTGACCATGACCAACCGTCACCCCTCCCAATACTTTTGCATTTTTTTGTGCGAAATTGCAGAACGAGACCATGTCGATCCTCGAAGCGTCGTGGGGCTCGACTTCCTCGCCGTCGACGTCAGACCACACACGAGGCTTGCTCCCGAGCAGGAACTGATCCGGTAACGCGGCGGCAATGAGACGGGCCAGGGTGACGGTGACATCGCCGACGATGAACCCTCGGGAATCCGGTTTGGTGCCGGACGCTTGATAATATTCGTAATGGTCGCCAAATCCGAAACAACAACGTAGCATTGGTATATTGTTTTGCGGTTTCTCGATCATTGCGGCCTTATTAAAGGCAAGAACGAGCCACTCGACGTAAAAAAGCGCAAGATCTTCCGCCAGACCCGTTTTACGATTCCAGATGTAAAATCCGTCGCCTGTTGTCGACATGTTCAGGTCTATTGGGAGACCCGCAGCCTCTACGCAGGCAGCCGCTAAGTTGGCATGATATGATAAAATATTAATTTGGGAAATTTGCGCAAAAGGCGATTGATGGCTGAAGGAAACAATATCGAACAACCCGACGGCACGACAATTCGAATGCGTGACCGTGTAAAACCTCAAGATCGCTGCCATCTGTTCAACGATGACGGCGTCTGCGGAAACTCCGAAGGATAAAGGGATCACTTCCGACAGGCATCCGGCATCCAGAAGCTCGTGATACCTATCGCGATCACCAATAAGACGGTCGCGCCTGAGCAGCCCACTATGACGTTTGGCGATAAGAGGCAGGTCCAGGCTTGGCGAATACAAAAGTTCGATACCACTAGCCTCGGGGCGCCAACCGACGATCAGGTTGGCGCCTAGCTGCCAGACTTCGCGAAGCTTTTCATAAAGCTCCTTCCGATTCTCGCTCGAAAGCGACGAATGTTGTGTTCCATCCATTCTCGGATGTTGGACAAATTTGGTTTACAAAAGTTGAACTACGAATATTTCACAGCCCCCAACCCCTTGGTCGACATACAATTCCCGATCCAGCCCGGCCAATCGGGGCTCTTTAACGAAGAACACAAAAAAAACACCACGGGCGCATAAATGAATGCTCCCAGTGGGCCTTGATGTGCGCCGGGGCCACCTATCAACAGCGGCCCAAAAAAGGCGATAATGAAAACCAAAATGGCCAGCCCGCCGGCCGCTCCGAAAGATATGCCCAGGATTTTTAGAAAGTCGTGCATCGACATTTCACCGGCTATCCGCATCTACCAATACATCGTGTCTTTATTTCTTGGCTAAAACCACGCCGGGCACGCGATATCCATGTCCGAAATACCCTTGAACTGGCTGAGCCGTGGCTGACGACATCGCGCAATAGTGGTATCATCAAAGAACAGCGTATGTCTCCTCCTGGCTAAAAGCGGTCATGAGCGGTCTCGAATTTGACGTCTGCTTATGCCCCAGCTTCAGACATCCGGGTGGCGACGTCCGCTTTCGGCCCGATCACGTCCGGTCTACCTCCAGCTT
>JAPUIX010000010.1 GCA_027296625.1 Gammaproteobacteria bacterium
CCAGCAGACTGGCCTGGGAGGCAACTAACGGTAGGATTGCCTGCATCACGCCCGGACCCAGCGGGTCCCATAGCCAACGAGGGCGTCCGAATGTTGGCGCGAACCGCCAAGATTCAAAGACTTAGGCGTGCAAACCGGTTCTTGCGCCGTGCGAGTCGCTGCGCCCACAGGAAACAGTGCTCACCGGACCTCGACAGAGCGGATAAGGGGCTTGGCCCCTTGGCGGGCATTTCCTGCTGGGTCCTCCTTGGGATAATGAGCCTTCAGGCCCACGCGGAGCGAAGTAGCGCGCAGGGCGGCACCGAGGGGCTGAGGGCATCCGTGCATGTGGACTTTCGGATCACCATCCCGCAACGCCTGGAAGTGCTGGCGGGCCCAGGCGAGGAGGACGCTGCCCCCCGGTTTCTAACCAATGCGGGGCCACTGAGCGTGACAGCAGGCACCTCAACGACCTATGTGGGCACCACCCAGGCCGATGCCCACACCCTAGGCGGCCCGGGGGTACTCACGCCCACCGGCGCTTCAATGAGCCGCTACACGGTGGCAAGTCCCTAACCCCATCCTTCTCTGGCCGGCCAGTGGGCCTTTAACTTCACGGCGCACTTAGGCCTCAACTGGCAGCACTGGCTGGTGCGCCCCAGGCCCCGTTATGCGAGCCCCCGGTCAAATCATTGCCCATTGTGGCCCCATGGCGCCATTTTGCAGTAGCCCAACGACAACGGTAAGATACTTCGGGCAGGGGGCGTAATCAGAATTAACGTTGCCGGCATAACCCAAACGGCAGAGACATGAGCCGCACAACTTGCGGGGTCCCCTGTAAACCCCGGCAAAAAAATGCGTACCAAAGCGCGTGATCTCAACGGCTTGCTGCCGTCTTCTACCGATGCGTCCGCCTCGTTTGGACAACTCAACGAGCACGCGCGGGAAAATTTAAAGCATCTCGATGATGGCTTATTCAGGCACTGGTGCCTCGGCAGAAACATCATCTTAAATTGGTGCCCAAGCGCATCGGGCATCGACGTGCTCGTGGTGCCCCATTATCTGATCGCGACCTTTGCAACGACTCACCCATCGATTCCCGAACAAGAAGCGCCATTGCACCCTAAGGCGCCTCCCGCAGGTGGCTCCGCAGAGAATTTCGTTCGAAACCTGATAACAGGGACGCGGCAGGCAAGTAGCGAGACGCTCGCCCACATAGCAGAGCTATTTGAAATTAAACCAACCCATATCAAACTCCCATTCCCTCTCAACGAAGGGGTCCTCGATGTGGATCTCATCGATGAGGTTATCAGGCGTTATAGCTTCAGCTTCGTAGAGAACCGTGCCGTTGCCTTGTTTGATATTCCGGAGTTCACTCTATATGAAGCGTTCGATCAAATGACCCAGTTAAATAGTCTCGCCTACTCTGCCAATTCCGCACACAGCAAACTGCTGAATAAAAAAATCACCATGGATTTTACCCGTTCGACCACTGGTGATGGATTCTATATATGGAATCGGGATAGCAGCATCCAGGGAAACATGAACCTGTATCACTTTATGCACCTGATTCTCGCTGATAACGCGATTGCAAGAAGCAAAGCGAAGGGAAACACAACACCCGTATTAAAGACGGCTTTTCATATCGCGAGCGACTACGAGTTTTACCAAGCAGAAGGGCTACACCCGACGATGTATAACTACATTGTCGGTGACGTGACGATAGAACTTGCGCGCATGGTCGAATACGCGTTGCCGGGTCAAATCTTGGTCGGAGATTTTCAGACCACGATTCCGGAATCAGATGCGCCAGAGGCGAATCTAATAACTATCAACACCATAAGCTTCATTGACAAACTGCAAGAAAGTCTAACGAAACTTCGCGGGATTGAATTGTCGGGGGAGAAGATCGAATCAATCAAATGTTATCTAACTGGCGAACGCGGTCGAAATGGAGAATTTAAGATCAGCAAGTATAAAATAACGGATAAGCATGGCATGACGAGAAATGTCTATAACGCGAAGATTAATATCTATCGCAGAGGTGGCGAGCCTATCTTTCTGGGGATACAAGAAAAAGACGTAGCGCGCTCTCGCATTGCTAAGAGCGCCCAAAGTTAGGCCCATTCCAAGGCACGATCGTTTTTAGAGGCGCCAATGCGGCGTTCTTGCCACTGAGGCCCACTAATCTTAAATTAAGAGTAGTTCAAGCAAACGCCCCTAGATACCTCAAAAACCAAGAAATTCATCGGGCAGCCCGCTAGGGCGAGTGGGGCAAGGCTAGCGTTTTGGTCATCCCCCGCGACGGCCATCGCGAGCATTAACAGTTCGCTTACTGGTCGAATTTTGACCAGCAGGTCCAGGCAGGGAGAGGGCAATTCACACGGACGTTAAGAACACCCTATTAATCGACTAACCCGTTCTGTACGGCGTAACGGATGAGTTCGGTATTGTTCTTAAGTTTCATCTTCTGAAGAAGGCGTGTCCGGTACGTGCTGACGGTCTTGGGACTCAAACTGAGCTCGGAAGCGATCTCATTTACGCTCTTTCCTGATCCAAGCATGCAAAATACCTGATGCTCACGGTCGGACAACGTCTCATGTGGCGGTTTTAACGCATCAGGCCCCAATTCGGACGCAAGTTGCTCCGCAAGAGACGGGGTCACGTACTTTCCCCCTCCGTACACCCGTCGGATCGCATTGGCTAACTCTTCAGGGGAATGATCTTTAGTCAGGTATCCGGCGGCACCGGCCCTGAGCGCACGCACTGCGTAGTGATCCTCCGGGTGCACGCTCAAGACCAATATACGTAGCTCGGGGGCCTCCACCCTCAGGCGGCGCATAACATCCAGAAAACCGGGCCCCGGCATAGAAACATCGAGTAAAAGCACGTCAACTTCAGTCGATTGACTCTTTGTGAGCGCCTCATCACCATTGACTGCTTCGCTAACAACACGCATGTCACGGCATTCCGCAACGATGCGCTTCAGCCCCTCACGCACGATCGGGTGATCATCAGCTATAAGAAGACGAATCATAGTACCTCCACTAATCACATTATGGCGTAAACGGCATCCGAAGCGAGACCAAGGTGCCACCTTCCGGCAGCTGTCGGATCTGGACCTCACCGCCCAACGCTTCTGCCCTTTCACGCATACCAATCAATCCAAGCGACCCGGAACCCGATATCGCATCCTCGGTAATTCCACTACCATTGTCGCGAACCTCCAAAACCACTTGGCCGTTTATTGGCGAAAGCTTGACTTCTACGCGACTCGCATCCGCATGGCGTGCAACATTCGTCAGCGATTCTTGCAGAATGCGAAAGATCGCAGTCTCCCGATCGGCATGAAATCCGCATGCTTTATCATCGATGCGTAGATCGCACTTGCATCCTGTTCGTGCCGCAAATTCTTCTACCTGCCACTCGATGGCCGCCTCTAATCCAAGATCATCAAGCATCGGCGGCCTCAGGCGCGCTGAGAGTTGCCGCGTGGATTGAAGCGTTGTGTCCACTATTGATATCATTGCCCGGACACGTTCAGGTAGTGTTTTCCAGCTTTTTGGCAACCTATTCATCATCCACGATAAATCGATTTTCAAACCCGTCAGAACCTGCCCGAGTTCATCGTGAATCTCACGAGCAATCAATGTCCTCTCCTCTTCGCGTACTGCGTGTAATCGTGCCGCCAGATTACGCAGGCGCTGATGTGATTCTCGTATATGTACTTCTGCTCGTTTACGTTCTGTAATATTCTCACATACTACAAGAATGATGACTCTTTGATCAGGCAATTCAATTGCGCGCGCGCTTTCGCGAACCCAAATCTCATCACTATCCTTGCGGATCATACGGATTTCCCATTGATGTACTTTATTTGGCTGCGCTAAACACGCTTCAAGATGCTGCCTCGCCGCTGTCTGATCTTCCTGATGGCATACCATAAATATGGGGCGCTTAAGCAACTCATCAACGGCATATCCGAGCTCTTCCGCGCCAAATCGGTTAACAGAAAGGACCACCCCTTCGGGATCCACAGTGAAGTACATCGACGGATTATCATTGTAAAGCGCTCTGTAACGCTCTTCGCTGACGCGCAGGGCCTGATCGGCCCATTTTCGCTGCGTGATATCGCGATCAATACTGATAAACCCGCGCGGCTTGCCATTTTCATCCTGCACCAGAGAAATGACCGTATCAGCCATAAACATAGAACCGTCTTTACGCCGTTGCTCGCATTGTCCACTCCACGATCCAGTTTTATAAATAGTCTCCTTTCGCTGGCGGACGTCGCCATCACCATAAGATTCAAGTATCGAAGTGATTGGTTTGCCCATGACCTCTTCCTCTTGATAGTCATACAAGGCTTCTGCGCCCTTGCCCCAGTAGATGATCCGGTCCTCGAGATTTGTAGCGACTACTGATTCCCGAGCACTGTCCAACAAGTGCGCTTGAAATCGCAATTGTTCATCAGCTTTCTTCCGCTCGGTGATGTCCTGCATCATACCCACTATATGACCATCATCCCCATCTGGCCGCTTTATGATACGCAAGAAGTCATAAACCCATTTGTAGGAGCCGTCCGCTATTTGCCACCGATATTCATGCTCGAACCAGCCTTTCTCTGGCAATTTGGCTAACCCGGACAAGACCCGAGGCGCGTCGTCTGGATGAATATGATCAGCCCAGAACGATGGGTTAGATGCAAAGTCCTCTGGTGTATAGCCAGTCAGCGCTGCAACATTGTTACTAACATACGTGGCACCGATCCCTTCCTCTGGCTTTGACGTGTAGCAAATGACCGGTAAGGACTGGAGAATAATTGATAACTGATCGGTGATTTGTCGTAACTCATGATCGGCCTGTTTGCGTTGATTGATTTCTGTTGCTAACTCCCGATTAGCCCGCACAATTTCCCGCGCACGTCGCCACGCGGTTTGAGAAAAATGAAGGGTAAGCATCAGCAAGAATGCCATCAGGAAACCCATAGCCAAGGCGATTGCGGGAAGAGGTGATTGCAATTTGGCAAGTAATTCCGGAGTCGGCCAGATCCTTGCACGCCAAACCACATTCTGAATCTGAATTTCTGTATCTTGGCCCCACTCTTGTTCATGGGCTCTACCGGAGCCGTAGCGGCCGTATAATTCTTCATTTCCATCAAACACCGCAATTGAGTAACCGAGCATCATGTTCTTCTGCGCAACTGCATCAAACAGCTCATTGACGCGAAAACGACCCCCTATGAATCCCGCGAATCGATCCCCAACGAACACCGGCACATAAATCAAAAACTCTTTACCGCCCTCGGCCAATTCGATAGGTCGCGTAAATGTAGAGACACGCCGATTCCTGGCCATCTCCAGAGCAACCCGGTGACGCTCATTGGATGCGAGGCTGAGTCCGATTGCGGGCTCAATTCCCTCGGTTGGGACAATCCATCGCACATTGAACTCTGGATCGATCCATAAGACAGCTTCGTAACCAGGTTGATGAGCGATATAGAGGGCAGCATCGGCTTTTAACTTTTCTTCAAATGTGCCTGCTCCTACTGCCCAGCGCTCTCCCATACGTACCAAATCTAGAATACGGGGTTCAATGAGCGCTTTGATTTCCGTGCTCAGATTGCCGGTTTGTGCCGCGATTGTCCGGCCAATTTGCGCGCGCTCCTCTACATTGAGCGCATACCAAAGGGCAACAGACAGTGCGACCACGGCAATACCGACAACCATTACCAGGCGTCGCGGTTTCGCAGTTTCCGAAAAATAGTTTCGAATTGAGGATTCTTTCATCTGTCACACGAGCATAGATGTTCTATTGAGACGACAATCTGAAATTGAACACAGATTGACGCCAAAGCGCTGAATGACAAACCGTTAAAAACGTAGTCCAATACAAGTATAGACAGGCTGTGGCTATGAAATTTGGTTCATGCTCGATAACTAGATGAAGTTATAAATGAACCCCGGTTCCTGAGCGTGAAAAAACCAGCTTCGACGCAACACGCAATACAGAAACAGCGTGCAGGAATCTAATTCATCCTTTTTTTAACGAGGTGACCTTAGCATTCGAAACAGGTTTATCAGCACGGACCAATCCTGCGACTACGACCCGATCCCGTCCTTCAGCTTTGGCTTGGTAAAGTGCTTTGTCAGCGGCCTGCAAAACGCTTTTTGGGGTTGTACCATGTTTTGGAAAGATTGCAGCACCTACTGAAACCGTGATGGTTCCCAAGGATTGGCCCTTGTGATCAATCTTTATGATCTTTGCTGATTTTCGAAACTGCTCCGCGCGCCGGCTCAAGACATCCAATGGCACGTCCGGCATGATAACCACAAATTCTTCGCCTCCGTATCGGCAGGCAATATCCTCCCCGCGAGTATTTTTCTGCAGTATCGCACCTATAGACTGTAAAACAATATCACCCGCCTCGTGCCCGAAGGTATCGTTATATCGCTTAAAGTGATCCACATCGATCATGAGTATTCCTAGCTGCGTACCGTGACGTTTGACTCGGCATCCTTCTCGTTCCAATGATTCTTCCATATATCGCCGATTGAAAAGATTGGTAAGTGGATCATGCGCTGACTGAAAATGTAGGCTTTCTCGAAGCTTAATACTCGCAAGCGCAAGGACTAAATGCTCTGCCACAGTGACGGCCAAGCGCTGCATCGATTCCAGCAGATGTTTATTCTCTTTCTCGGCCTCAGAGGATTCTTTCTGCGCTGCCTGCACGTGTAACATGCCCATGATTTCGCCATGCGCGATCATCGGAACGCACAGATAGCCCGCCGAGGGACGCTGTGACACATGAGCGCAATTTAATCCACTAGCAGGGTCGTCCACCAAATGCGGCTTCCCTTGCTTGAGTGCGCAACAATCGTTTTGAGTGAATACCTGTTCACTATTCAATGACTCACCCCAGTCCACGACTGCCTCTAATACCGATCGCTTTTCATTGAACAAACATAAGGCCCCTGAAGCGTCAGGGAAAAGCTGTTTAGCATACTGGGCAACGACGGGGTGTGTCTCCTTCACGGTCTGACACACATGGAAATGGTCCGTCATTTCGCTAAGCAGTGCCATTTCACGATTGTGCTGTTCAAGTTCCTCATGAGTCTTCCTCAGCTCATCCTCTGCACGCTTACGTTCTATCACCCGCCCAAGTTGCGTTCCAACATGCGCCATGGCTTCGAGTAGGGGTTTGTCGGGTTCGGCGGCCTCCCGAGAGAAAAATTCGAGGACGGCCTTCACCTCTTTCCCAACCAAGACCGGAAAAGCGAACCCGGCTTTGACACCGATGTGTTGTGCGAGTTTAGTTCGGGGAAAATCCGGATCTGTAGTAACGTCGATAACCCATGCCGGCTCTCCACTGTTCAAAACTCGACCTGCCAACCCAACACCGGGGGCGGATCGCGTCATTTCTGCCACCCAACGAAAGGTTTCAAACTCCTTTGGGCGATCAAGGTGCCATAGTTTTGTAGGTACTAGGTCACCGCTGCCGTCATCCGCGAGTACGCAGGCGTGCCCAACGGGCCATTGTGTCAAGGCGCATACCTCGTCAAGACAAACCTGCATCGCCTTATCTACATCGGATGCCTCGTTGGCGGCAGAGGCAATGCGCTGCAATACGCCGAAATACTTAAATTGCTCGCGGAGTGCCCTCTCTGACTGCTTGCGTTTAGTAATGTCCTGTCCATAGATGTGCAGAGTTCTATCATTCGGTACCGGAGAATACGACCAAGCAATAATATGGCCCTCTAATGCTACCTCGACCGTGCATGAACCTTTCTTTTTTAGACAAGTCTGCACGACTTCACGATGTTTCTTTGGCAGCATGTCTTGCACAGTATCAAGGCCTAAGCGCTTGATCATCCGGTCCGTTGCTGGATTCATATACATAACCGCACCATCCGGATCGCAAGCCAAGACGGGATTTGGATTGGCCTTTGGAAAGACGGCCAGTTGCCGATCATTCTGAAGCTGTTTCGCCATCGATTCGTAGACTATCCCGGTAATCGCTACATATTAACGAACAGACTGTATGTCATTGTATGTGGCCTCTCGTCAACCTTCCGGACACACAAGGCACATTAATCTTGTTTTCCTTTGAGAACCGCTCGCCAACGAGCGGTCGATTAGCATTCGACCCATCAGCAGTAATAGTAGTAAAAAAACAACGTCGGGTTAACTTACCATTCAAAAATGCGCAACGGCTGCTCAAGCCTGAAGAATTACCTCATAGTGCTCCCGGTGTGGCGCCCCATCAATCATATCCACGAACTTGTCGACTTGTGCTTGATAATAGCCGCTCGCTTCATTCGCCTTCATATCCGCCTCGGATTCCCACAGGGTGATTGACATCGATTTATCTCTGGCTGGCGTCACTAAAACAAGTAACCCCTTGAAGCCGGCCTGCCCTCTCACAGCGGGAAGAACTGAATCTTGCCAGATGGTATTCGTTTCGTCTGATTTTTCGGGTTTCATTGGTACGTTAACGACTCGTGCGTACATGCTGCTCTCCTCACGTCTTGATACTTGATACCCAGCACTGGCCCCGCGCCGGCAACCTTAAAGTCCTGGAGCCTGCGTTCAGAGCCGAAGAGATACCCTATCTTGAGGGTGTCCGATTAAGCAATTTGGCAGCGCCCCGCATTGGATGACAGAGATCCTTCGGGACTGATGGATGAGTCCGCGGTCACGGCAAAGTCGTGAGAGATCAAAAATATGAAACACACGCCTGTCGCCAAGTCGTCTCACCTAGTTGCCCTAAGCGATTGGCTTGATCCCTGATGCGGTGCTGTTTTGACTCCCCCCAACCTCATGTCCCTTGAGCTGCTTGGCGCTAAAAGGGCGCTTGTTGAGTTCGCTTATTTGCCTTTTGGGTGTGCAGGTTGGTTCCATTCCTATTTGCGGCGCTCGCGACCTTGTCCGATTTTGCTTTCTGCGCCGTCACACAGGGGCTTTTGTCTACGGTAACGTGTCTAAACAGGCCTTCGGCCAAGAGGGACAGCCCACTCGTAAACACGGCAGCGCCAATGGACGCGCCCGTTTTCAAAACCCCCACTGGATCAGGCTCAGGCTTGGGTTCAGCTAAGGTGCCGCCCACCCGGACCAACTGGGCAAGGGTTCCGGCACCTATTCCAAGCCCCTTACGCGCCTTGGGGTGGATTCGAATCTCCAACTCTTCAGTCTTCAAATTAATGACGCCGCTGCCGATCAGATTCATCTTACCAGTCTGAGCAGCGATGCCTTTATCGGTGGTCGCGATGCCGTCCTTTATATAGAAATGCAAAACTCCGCAGCGCAGATCAGTAAAGTCATCCTCTTCTGTGGATGAACTCATCATGCGAATGGTTTCTATCAACAGATCGGCGCCGATCAGGTCCACCTTCGTATTTTTAATTCGTCCCTCGCCCATCACCACTAGCAATTCCCCATTGAGCCCAGCCATGACAGAGCGTACCGAATTACCACGCCCGCTTACATTAATCCTTATGTCAGTCTTACCGCCGGTGAGGAAGTCCTCTTTCTTAACCTGTTCGAGTTGACCGACTTCGATCTGCTTGGCAACGAGATTAGAAGATAATATGGGCGTTTGGCCACTGGCATCCAGTACCATGTCAGCACGAACGGTGCCGCCTGCCAATTCGGCCGTTGCGGGATTTATGCTCAAGCGACCAGCCTCTAGTTTGAGCCCCATAGTCACATTCTCAAGGGTGATTTCAGGCCCAAACTGCATCCATACGCTGTGCAGTACAAGTCCGCGGGTACGGACCCGATTAGCCTTAATCATTACGTCCGCATCAACTACACGAAGTGCGTCCAGAGGCAGCGGTTCGGCTGAGAAGATTCGGGCTTGCTTTTGGGGCTCCTTTTTCGGTAGCAGTTCAGCCAGATCAAGCAGATTCGATGTCAGGCGTCCCGATAGGTTTGGACGCGTACTAGCAAAGGCAACCGTTATTTCGCCGGACAGGTCGCTTTTACCCACCTTGGCGTGAATGTCCTTAATAAGATAAGCTCCGCTGACGTCGACCAATTCAGCTTTGAATTCGACGGGCGCAATTGCCGGCAGTTTGAGCCCCAAAAATTCAGACAGGCTTGCAAGCGTACCTGCTTGCATATCAACAATAAGGTTGACCCCACGCCGTGTCAGGGGTTTGATAATGGATCCCGCGAAGGTCGCATTGGCGTCGCCGGACTTAAGCGCCAACTTCACAGACAGATCACGATTCCGTACAAGATCGCTCAGCTTGCCCAGCGTGCCAGAAACGTCAACGGGTTGGCCGTTGTACGTCGCCCCCAGATCTAACGATATTGGACTATCCACGCCTTTAATGCCGACGGACAAACGTCTGACACCTAATTTCATAGTCCGTCTCGAACCGCGGTTATGGTAGGTCAGTTTCTTATCGTCAATAGAAAACTGGCTCGCACCCACAGTTACGATCCCCGTAATGTCTTTGACTACATAGCCGCCCTTTCCATCGAATACCTTGGCGCTCAGTTGTACTGGACTCCGCGGCTTCATCTTATTGCCGGACTTGCCCTTACGCGCCTTCGCATTTATGGAGACAGTCAGATTGACCCCTCTGGCCTCTAATGGCCGCTTAATTGAGCCCGTGACGCGGACCTTCATGTCGCCGGCCTCGAGCGAGGCCTGGAGGTCGTTGACGACATAGGTTCCGTCGCCATCAACCACGTTAGCGGTTACGTGGACTGGGCCAAGCGGAGGCAGTTTGATCCCCGTCAATTTGGAGAGCCTTGCGAGGCTGTCTCCCCGCAAATCGACAACAAGATTTACGCCCCTACCCTTCAGTGGCTCCCCTATGGAGCCCTTTACGACGCCTTTAATACCAGCGGTTTTCACCGCCAATTTGATAGGCAGGGGTTTATTTTGTAACAAGGTACTCAGCGCCCCGAGCGTACCGGATACCGCCACGTCCGTCCCTTGATATGAAGCGGCTATATCGATAGACACGGGGGTTGTGACGCTGGCTACACCTGCAGACAGTTGTCTTATTCCGAATTTTACGGTCTTGCCAGACCGGCGATCGCGATAGATCAGTTGATCCTTGTCCAGATGGACCTCCATCTTGGCTGTCTTGAGCGTGGCCCAAAGCCTATCGACGCTATAGGCCAGTTTAGATTCTTTGTCCCTCGCCATCGTGGTGTTCAAGGTAAATGCCATATCGTCCGCGGTCGCGGTTATCATGACCGGGAAAGAAGTATGTTCGATAAACGCCTTCAGCGTGCCAAATGAGCCGGATAGATAGATCGGTTTGCTATCGTAGATGGCAACTAAGTTCAGCGAGATGGGACTATCGATGTTGTGGGTACGCAGTGACATATCTTTGATTGTAAAATCTTTGCTTTGCCCTGAAACGCCGTCACGGTACGTAATATGCGCCCGTTCAACACGGACTTCGGGAATGTCGAGCGCCCATACGTCACGGTTCGCGCTCCCCTGGGAGAGCTGATTCACGTCCTTGATATCTAACTTCCAATTACCTCGACGCTTATTATCGGTTTCCAATAAGATGTCAGGCTCGACCAGCACCAGGCGCTTTACCTGCACCTTGCCGATGATGAGAGGAAGTAGTGCTATCTCGGCTTCAAGGCGCGCCACCTTGACCATGTCAAACCGACTACCCCAGCGGGCGTTGGCAAAATTGACGCCTGTCACGACCACCACGGGACCGGGCGAGAAGGCAAGGTCCAAATCCCCCTCTATGCGCAGTTGACGCCCGGTCACTTCTTTGACCCGGGCAGTCACTAAGCCTTTATACTGGTTGAAATCATACAGGTGTAGGGCTGCAACAAGCGCAACAACCGATACCACAATGAGCCCAAGACCCACCCGCAGGGCCTTACCAGGGCGTAATCGCCTACGGCGCCTTGGCACAGCGGCAGGGGAATGTTCGCGTGAATTTCCCACGATTCGACAAACCCAGACGAGACAACAGCGCTATAACGCAGCCAAATAGCGAATCTGGCCCCGTTACCGGGTTTCCACCTCCTTAGCATGCTTTATATTCTGCGCAACCTAAAATATAGCCGCCCCTAGATCCCAAATTTGTGCGGAAAATCACAACCTTAAGCCATCGACTGTGACCGGTGTCGCAGAATCCGCAATCACGATCCCAAAGGTCTTCGCCAAGCCTTGCCAGGTCTCGCCGACGGCATCGCAATTAGCACTAAAAAAAACTTAAATTACAATTTCTTAAATTCTATTCTTTATGTTGAATATACAGGTAGCATCGCCGGCGCCGACGGACCGATCGAGTCACCTCTAGCCTGAAGCATGCCAACCTTCCCAACCCTAAGGCACGGCGGGCCATAACAGGCGCTAGCAGGCCACTGGAGGGTCGTGGACAATAACAGCCTGATAGGCGGATTAAACGCAGAATAAGTCGAGATAGTCATTGTAATTTACTGAATAATATCAAATACACTTTTCAGATCTCAAAAGAACCGTGGGGCATCGTGGCGCCCATCGCAGATGGCGGTGGCGCCAGCGAAACGGAGCTACGGAGAAAAACCCGTCAGGGCGTCGATGGTCTCGGCACCGGCGCCACGATGATAGCCCGGCCAGTCAAAGGAGCAGCCAGCCTAGCGAGGCGGCTCAAATTTGAACGACAGGCGGACCCGCGCCCGGTAGCCAATGACCTTGCCGTTTTCAATCTTGGTATCCAGAGTGACGACCTCCGCGATCCGCAGATCCCTTAAGCTCTTGCTGGCCAGTTCGATGGCATTTTTTGCCGCGTCTTCCCACGATGTACTACTGGTTCCCACAAGCTCAATGATCTTATAAACGCTATCAGTCATGTTTCCCCTCCATTCGTTAAGTCACTGATTAAGCTGCAGTCGCCCGTTTTTCAGCCGCTCTTTCTGCCGCTTGCACCGTGTTCGCGACCAGCATGGTGATGGTCATCGGGCCGACGCCGCCGGGCACCGGCGTAATATGAGCGGCGCGCTTTCTCACCTCGTCAAAGTCGACGTCCCCGACGAGTTTGCCGTCAGGCAATCGATTGATGCCAACGTCAATGACCGTTGCCCCTTCTCTGACCATGGACCCGGTAATCAGTCGTGGTTTACCTACCGCTACCACTAGGATATCCGCAAGCAGCGTGTATTGCGCCAAGTCTCGCGTTTTCGACGTGCAGATGCTCACAGTTGCCCCTTTCTGCAGGAGCATGAGCGCCATGGGTTTGCCAACGGTGTTACTCCTGCCCACGACGACTGCGTTCTGTCCTTCTATGGGAATATCCATGTGCTCTAAGAGGCACTGCACCCCGTAAGGTGTGCACGGGGGAAAGACTGTACCCCCTGCTATAAGCGCCCCCAAGTTGTATAGGTGAAACCCGTCCACATCCTTTTCGCTGGAAATGGTCTCCTGAACTCTGGCGCTATCAATATGCGGTGGAAGCGGTAGCTGAACCAGTATTCCGTGTATATCCGGATTGCCGTTGAGCTCCGAGATGCACTTGAGCACTATTTCTTCGGTCGTATCGCTTGGAAACTCGTGGACCTCGGAATGCAGGCCCACCTCACTACACACCTTTATCTTATTGCGAATATATAGCTTGGACGCAGGATTATCGCCCACAATAATCACAGCCAGTCCTGGTAAGACGCCCTGCGCCTTGAGGCGATTTGCGCGTTCCTTCCACTTTGCGCGAACCGCCTTGGCGATCGCAACACCGTCGATAATCTTCGCTGTCATCCGGCGTACCTGTCGTTATGTTAAATCTACGCGCCCTTGCTCTCTGCCCCAAGCTAGCATATCCGCCGATAGCTAGCCAACTCAACCCAAATGCCCTCTACAGGCACAGGGGCGGAGTTCTCCTAGTTCCAAATATCTCGATTAGGAGGGCCTACAACTTCCTCGAACGACACACTATCAAAAATGTGAAAATCATCACGATCGTCTCTCGGCTTCTGTGAACTGCATCACACAGCACCCAATGCAGCCTGCCTATGATCTAGTTATTGGGGAACGGCAATTTTGTACGCCATAACCAGATACTTTATGAGCTTGGGGAGATGACCATGAAGAGATTTCAGCATTTTGGCTTAATTGGCGTGTTAATGGTTGGATTGCTGTGCGGTACAGCTGCCTACGCCGATTCGAGGGTGATTCAGATTGCCAACGGCCAGGCAATCAAGCCGCTCGTCGGAGGGTACGTCAGCGCTATGATGAACCCCGGTCACCGCGTATTCCCACCCCTTCTCATTATCGGACTTGGGATTGCCATAGCAGGATTAGGCATGGTTGCCCTTGGTGCGTTGGAAAAACCCAACCGTGGGCCCTACCGTTTGCCCAAACCGCTGCTCGATTTTCAGGAGCGGGGAAAGCACGCACGTCGGGCCGTCAACAAAACGAAGCGACCGACATCAAGCTTTCCGATTACGTCGTAACTTCATCAGAGCATTATGCACAAAGAAGACAACCATGACGTTGTGAGACCGTTTGCTGGCGAATGCCTGCTCGAGCCACAGGTTCAGCTGCATACTCGCCTTAGCGAAGGCATTGAAAGTCAGGCACAAAATTCTGATTCGCTGGTACTCATCGAATTCGCCATCAAGCAATTGGATGCGAGCGATCCACCGGAGAGCACGCCCACGGCCCCACCACGTAACCCAAAAAAGAAAACGCCGGTTAAATACTGGCTGTAAGGCCTATCTCTACAACATCCAACGTCTTAGCGTGCCAGCCCGGCACCTTGTCAGTTATTTCCTGAAGAGCCCTCTACCCTGGCGCATGGCGTTGGCGAGATGGATATAGCTCAATCAAAAGCATTTGCAGTGCACTATTGAGCGTCGATGAAGGATGTTCCCCGCAATAGCCATCTAACCACACCATTGCGTCATCAAATAAGGTATTGCCCAAAAGATCGTACGTATCGTCTAAGGAGAAATTCAGCGCAGAAAGATATCCTTTGACGAACGTCACAACCTGCACATCGTCCTCAGAGGCGCGGTACTCTAAAAAGCTGTTACAAGGCATCGTTGCGTAGGTCTGATATCTGCTGTTTTCGTCAATTGCGTGGGCGCTTACACCGAATACGAGACTAAAGATAATCCCGTATAACAGTTGAGCCTGCTTCATTATCGTTACCCCCTTGGAACTCAGTTTTTGAGCTGGATTCGAGCTGCTTGTAACAGATCCTATCCAAGAGTACACTCTCGCCGCCAATTCTAAGTCCGTACTAAAATTCGTGGGAGAAGGAAATGAAACGACATAATATATCGAATTTTCCGCCTATGATCGCTGCGATGATGCTGGCGTTTGCAAGCAGCCAAGCCCCAGCCGCAGAAGAGGCCGGATTTAATGCCGGTATCGTCACCTGTAAAACGATCCCTGGCACAACAGTGAATCTGCTTATCCATTCAAGTACACAGTTGAATTGCACCTTCGAGCGGGCAGAGGGCGGTACGGAAAATTACGCGGGCGAGAGCGGTATCGGGCTTGGTCTTGCGCTCTCATGGAACAAGATCTCCACCATGCGCTATACGGTACTGACGGCTACAAACGACAAGCTGGGACCGGGTGCACTGGGCGGTAAGTATGTCGGTGGGCAGGCCTCCGTTGCATTTGCGGTCGGTCTTGGGGCCGCAGTGCTCGTTGGTGGAGGTGCCGACAATATCGCACTGCAACCCCTTGCTATTGAAACCATTGAAGGCCTGGACGCCTCCGCCGGTATTGGTTATTTGTTCCTTAAGGCAAAGTAAGCTCGATTAGCCGTCATTCCGGCAAACGAACACTGACAAATTTTCGCTTGCGGGGCTCACTCTATCCCGGAACAAAGTACGCGTTCTTAGGGTAGTGAGGCGTAAGGGATCATCCCTTACGCCTCGACGCTTTTGTGTGCACGTATCCCATCAAATCAAAACAACCAGCCTTTAGGGCTTATTCTCTATTCATGGTGCCCGGGGCCGAAGTCGAACCGGCACGGAGAATTCTCCGAGGGATTTTAAGTCTCATTAATCCAATAAGTTACAATCACAGTCAATAAACAACTAAATGAAAATCAGGAGGTTGCCTTTCTACCCTTGTTGATGAATGTTGGCTGTTTTTGGGGATATTTGAAACGAATTGCACCACCAGTCCCCCACACCCCCTTTTACACGCTGCGTCATTGCCACTATCCACCCCCACAGGGTTCGGACGTATTTGTAAACGCTACGCGCGCACGTGCGAGGAAATTGGGCTATGGTAACCAGGTGTCCTAATTGGCATAAGCTGTTCTCTTTCGTTGGACCAATCGGAGAAGTAAGTAAAGAAGAGCACTTAATATAGCTCAAGCGTTATATTCCCGCTGATGATCATATTATGGTTGGGAATATTTTGAACGTAACCGGGCTCTCTGACGATAAAGGAGCAGCTGAACGTAGTGGATGGCGCTTTATTAGCGAAAGAGAATTTGTAAGACGAACAAGATGAAATTTCGAGACGTACTTGCTCTCGGGCGTAAAGAATTAAAGAAGCAACCAGACGAGACGCTCAAAGAGGTTGAGGCCGCTTGGGTTGACTCTTTTTGATATTTAGCTTTCTCGACTTTCCGCGATTTAATCCAGATGGATCGTTAAGCCTGTAGGCTTGTGCAGTAAAAGCGCTCTCTCGCCTTCTCCGCACAAAAGGCGAGAATCACAAGATTATCATTAGCTAGTACGCCAAGAACTGCCAAGGCATTATTATTTCGATAGGTTGCGGTACTCCCTTCAACCAGGAAATGACGGGGTCCCTGAGGGGCGGGCCCTAAGATTGGGTTCGAGATTGGGCCGAAATTGTGAAAGGTGCTTCGGCCACGTCAATAGAGCCTTGACGGTTCTTGATTTCCCAGCGTGACTCAGATCCCTCTTTCCAGAAACGGAGGTGTAGTATCGAATCCCCCACTTTGAAATTTTTCAATTCAATTTCCGGAAGCCAATTAGGCAGAGTCGGATCCACATACAACCGGCCATTAGGTGCGTCTGCCCGTAAACCGAGGATAGCCTGAATCAAATGAAAGATGCACCCTGCCGCCCAGGCCTGAGGGATGTTCGCGCCTTTGTATTGAACGGGAAAAGTCCCCGGCTGGCGGGAAAGACCGGCGTAAAGCTCCGGCAGGCGGTAACTGGCAAAGTAGCTGGCTGCCTCAAAAATGTCGCGGGCCACACGGCTTGCTTCTTCATGGAACCCGTAACGCTTAAAACCCATGGCGATAATGCCGTTATCATGTGGCCAGACAGACCCTAACTGATATTCAAAAGGATTATAGGCCGGATTTTTGCTGCTTAAAGTCCGAATGCCCCAGCCGCTCCACATATCCTCTTGGAAGAAGCGCTTTACAATCTTCCCGGCCCTATCCGGGGAAACGATCCCACTCCAGAGGCAATGACCAGCGTTGGAAGCGATGGTTTTGATTTGGTTCTTCTCCGGATCAAGCCCATAGGCGAGGAAGCCTTCCTCTTCCATCCAGAAGGCCTTCTCAAACCGCTGCTGAAGCTCAAGGGCTTCTTTCCGAAGGCGCGCGGCATTGTCCCGCTCTCGAAGAGCTTCAAACACCTCGGCCATCCGTAGTTTGGCGTCAAAAACATATCCCTGGAGCTCGCAAAGCGCCTTCGGCTGCTTCACCTGGGTGCCGTCCGGGTAAACCACCGCATCTGGCGCGTCTTTCCAACCGACGTTTTCGTAACCCAATGAAGAGCGGGTCTTGTACTCCTGGAAGCCATCGCCGTCCAAATCACCGAATTTGTCGATCCACTCCAAACAGTCGAGAGCTACGTCGCGGTATTCTCGGAGAAGCGCCGGATCACCCGTCCACTTCCAGGCTTCATGAAGCGTAATCAGATAGAGGATGGTGGCATCGGCTGTCCCGTAATAAGGCGTGTGGGGGATTTGCTTAAAGTGAGCGAGTTCTCCGAACCGCATTTCATGAGCGATCTTCCCCGGTTCGGCGTCGTGGTAGTCGTCTTTCTCTTTCGCCTGGTATTCGGCGAGCTTCTTGAGCGCCCCAAGGGCGAAGGGCGCGTGAACCATCATATTTTGAAGGGAGACGATCAAACTGTCCCGGCCGAAGACCGTCACAAACCAAGGCACACCTGCAGCGGGTAGCCAGACATTTTTGCTAAAGTCGAGATCGTGAATTCGGAGTGCGCCCATATCCTCAACAGCCTGTGTGTAGGCCCGATAGACATCTTCATTCGCTGAGGTCACCTGCGTCACCAGGCTGCGCCATTCGCTCTGGAGTCGGTCAAGCTTAGAATCCCCATCTTGAAGAGCATGGCAATCATATACCGGTTCTCGAATCTGCTCTCCTTCGACAAGAATATAGTAGGCGCAGGTATGCCAGCTCTCGCCAGGCTTGAGCGTGATATCAAAGGTGATCCGGCCGTTGGCATAGTGGGCCGGGGAGTTGGAATTAAGTAGCCTGTATATCAGCTCTCGCCTAAAATCTTGATTGTTATAGGAATTGCTCAACGTGGCATT
>JAPUIX010000011.1 GCA_027296625.1 Gammaproteobacteria bacterium
GCGGTCACCCCGGTCTCGACGTGGTTGAGCAGCTTCGCCACCGTTAGTCGAGGCAACCCCATGCCTGTCAGACGAGACGCTCCGGTTCGCCGAAGGTCGTGCGGTCGGAAGTCTGCAACATTTGATTTCGCTTTCACCCGCTCGGCAGCCTTGCCGATATTGATCATGGGCTTCGATGGCTTGGTCGGGCTGGGAAACAACCAGCCGGAATCATGTCGATACTCTTCGAGTTCCCTGAGAATTGCGAGTGACTGGTTCGACAGCGGAACACGGTGCGCCAGCTTATTCTTGGCGTGTGCCGGAGGGATCGTCCACCACGCGCCATCGAGGTCGAGATCGTCCCATCGCATCATCGCGATTTCCGCGCCCCTTTGAAGGGTGAGGAGACGTAGTTTGAACATCCGCCCCATGATCGGGCCTAGTTCTTCAAACGCGCCCCAAAGAGACTTCAATTCGGCATCCGTGAATATCCGTTGTCGGGGTTGCTCACGGCTAGGCTGCTTGACCTGAGAACAGGGGTTGGCTTCCACGATGTCGCGGCTTATGGCGAAGTTGAAGATTTTGTTGATGAGGGCCCGAACGCGGTTCGCCATGATTGGCGCTGATCGGTCGACGATCGAGTCCAGCAATTCGATCACGTCGCGCCGATGGATGTCGGTGACCCGCCGGCTTCCCCAATGCGGCAGCAATTCTCGTTGGATAATCCGTTCGTCCTCTCGAATGCTCTTTGCGGCCTTCTGTTTTTTTGCATGGCGTTCCAGGTAGGAATTAGCCAAGTGGGTAAACGTATCTATGCCACGCTCTGCACGGCGCTCGATCAAAGGATCTATGCCGTCGATAATTTCGCCGAGACGCCGGTTGGCTAAATCCCGGGCTTTGTTGAGGGTGAGGGGTCCGTAACCGCCGAGGGTGTAAAGCCGCTTCCTCCCGTTCGCTCTATATGAGACGACGAACGACTTTTTGTCCGACGGATAGATCCTCAATCCAAGCCCCCGGGGACTATCGTCCCAGCGCACGTCCCGGCTCAAACCGTCGCCTTCGTAGTGGCAGGTATCGATGTAGCGTTTGGTCAGGCGCACAGCATGGAGTTCCGTTGGGGTGATCCGCTAAGTCACCTATAAGTCACCACAGTATAGCGAAGCTGCGCGTATTTGAAAGTACACAATTCATCCAAAATCGCATATTATCAGCGACTTTAGGTATCTCTGGATACGCATAGAGAAGTTAGGGAAACTGATTTGTAATCAGTAGGTCGGGGGTTCGAATCCCTCAGCCGGCACCAATTAAAACAAGGGCTTAGCGATAATTCGTTAGGTCCTTGTTTTTATGTATCAATGATATGTCAATATTTCAGGCGACGTTCAATGCGTCACACCATCCGGCTCGGTCGCCAACAGCACCTCTATCGCTTTTATGATCTTTCGCCACGTCGCTGCGCCATCCATGTCGCCAACGGCCAAAAAGCTGTCGGCAAGTATCGCTGCCCGTAGGGGTGCCTGGTGGTCCCCATGCTTGGCGATAAACGCGCTGGCCGAGCGGTAAATATCAATCTCTGAGGTCATGCGGGAAGTCTGCCAGGATTGGCGAATAAGAAAAGCCTCGCCGGAGGACGGGGCTGAGTTAATGATCGCACTTAGAAATGAATTGTCACCGATAGCGGCTTCGCTGTCTAAGACGAATCTTTATCGAGCGTGAGCCGTCTTCGATGGCATAAGTTTTAGCGCTTCATCAATAGCGATCGCAAAATTCAAACTTTCTCCAGTCGTCACCTTGAAGGTTGTGATTCCAATAAGACGGCCTTGTGCGTCGAAGAGCGCACCACCGGAGGAACCACGCGATATCGCCGCAGATGTTTGAATGACGGAAACTCCTTTTCTTATGCGAAGCCCCGAAATTAAACCTTCGCTAAAGCTATTTCGGAGGCCCTTCGGCGAACCGATTGCAAATACTTTTTCACCAACTTTTAGGTCGGAATAGTTTCTTGTAGCACTTACGGGGCGAAGTTTTTCTTCTGAAGTGATGAAACAGATGTCTTTTTTTCGGTCTCCAACAGGGGGTCCGAAATAGATCCGCTTATCGTTTATATTAGTAAAGATGTTCGACTTATCCACGACCACATGACAGTTAGTAACCGCTAAGTTTTCGGTTAGCGCGATAGCAGAGCCTCGGCTGCCCTTCTCGTCGGTGCGAGCTTCTAGCGGAAATACCGACGGCGATAATAAGGCAAAGAGTTCCACAGGACTTAGTTCGGTCTGCTCGGTTCGGGAGGCTCTACGGGCGACAGTCCAGGCTCGACTGCTGACGCTTCGTATATGGCTATAGGCGACCACTGCGGTTCAGCGTGCAGAACGCTCTCCGTCCGTTTTGCAAGCTGCATACTTACCTGTGTTGCCGGCTTGTAGCGCTAGATGATTTGCTAATTTTTCCAAGATCAAAGAAATAACAGAGCACATTTAGACAGGATTGAAACATGGTTAATGAAATTTAAATATAAAATCAGCTGTACAATCGCTATTTATTGTAGGTTAATTAACAAAACTCCTTTTGGTCAAGAGAAAATGACTGTAATGTATTACATTGTTTCTGATCGTTTAGTTGTGCGTTGATAGTTGCCTGGACTGGAACATGAACAGCTAGATGCTTGTCGGCGTGTACGGCCATACGACCCACCAGAGGTCGCATCAAGCCGGCAAAATGTTGCAGCCAAGCACCGCAGCGAGGGAGAGATAATGGTAGATCAACCGAGCACAGGCCCTGCTGCGCTGGCGCATGCGCCAGCGCCAAGCATTACGGTGGTCGGCGTCGGCGGTGCGGGTGGCAACGCCATCAACAACATGATTCGTGCCAACCTGGAAGGCGTTGAGTTCGTGGTTGCGAACACCGACGCCCAGGCCCTGAAACAATCCATGTGCGAGAACCAGATTCAGCTCGGCGCGAACGTAACCCAAGGCTTGGGCGCGGGCGCC
>JAPUIX010000012.1 GCA_027296625.1 Gammaproteobacteria bacterium
TAAGGAGTCGCGCAAACAACTTGATCGCACTCTGAGCAAGAAGGTAGAGGTAGAAAATGAGTTGAGTGGCGCCCGCGAGCAGGTGGAATCTCTCGAAGCTAGCCTGCGGGAGCTAGAGCAGCAACGAATCACTTGTGAACAGGAAGTTCAGGAATTTCGGGACGAATTAGATCAAGTTAGAATGGCAAGACAGACTACACGCGTTCGCATGCAGACACTAAGGGAGCAACTCGATAGTGCGGGATTTCAGCTCGATGAAATACTGTCCTCTTTACCAGAGGATGCCGAAGACGCCACGTGGCAAGAACGCCTAGATGCTGTCAACCGAAAGATTGATCGATTGGGCGCCATCAATCTTGCCGCAATTGATGAATTCTCGCAGCTGTCTGAGCGCAAGACCTATCTTGATAGTCAGCATGATGATTTGCATGAGGCGCTTACGACCCTAGAAAATGCTATTCGTAAGATCGATCGTGAAACACGGACTCGATTCAAGGAGACTTTTGACAAGCTAAATACGAACTTACAATCGATGTTCCCACGTTTATTTGGTGGCGGGCATTCATATCTAGAACTTACCGGCGATGACCTATTGCAGACTGGCGTGACCGTGATGGCAAGGCCGCCAGGAAAGCGCAACACGAACATTCACCTGCTTTCTGGTGGCGAAAAAGCATTGACGGCCGTAGCACTGGTATTTGCAATCTTTGAGCTCAATCCGGCCCCATTTTGTCTTCTTGATGAAGTGGATGCACCGCTCGATGATACTAACGTGGCGCGCTTCTGTGATCTGGTCAAGTCCATGTCGGAACGGGTGCAGTTTGTATTGGTTACCCATAATAAGATCACCATGGAAATCACCGAACAGTTAGTGGGAGTGACGATGCAGGAGGCAGGGGTCTCGCGTCTCGTCGCGGTTGACATGGATCAAGCGGTGGAGCTCGCAACGGCAACGGCCTAACTATGAATGACCTGCGGTTGATACTGTTAGGCGTCGGTTTGCTCCTCATCGCAGGCATTTACCTTTGGGAGAATGCTAAGGTGCATCGTGCCAAACCCGGTAGCGAGCCTCGGGTCAATGAAGCAGGGGATCTGATCGATCTGGTAATAGCTCCCCAGCCTGATGACGATAAGCACGGCAGGGCTGCACTGAGTGACCTTGACCGTCCACTGATGGCATTCAAATTCAATGAGGCCGCCCAGGTTACTTCAGCCGATTTCATTACCATGGCGCCCGAGGCCGCGCTGAGCGATGAAGCGCACACATCAGATGAGCGTCATGCAGGTGATACATCACGCATTGGACAACAGGATCTAAATGAAGAGCACATCATCTTGCTATATGTCACAGCCGCAGATGGTAAGACCTACCGGGGAACTGAAATTGTGAAGGCGGTGGAGGAAGTAGGAATGACCTATGGGTCCATGGGCATATTCCACCACTATGGTGTTGATAGCGAATTATCCGAGCAACCATTATTTAGCCTGGCGAATATGTTGGAGCCGGGTCACTTCGATCTCACCCACGTAGAAACCCTCATTACGCGGGGGCTTGCTGTTTTCATGCGCTTGCCTGGGCCGATGCGAGCAAAAGATATATTCTCACTCATGTTAGACGTCACGAAGCGCCTTGCTGATGTGCTTGGTGGCGATGTGCGGAGTGCGGATCATCAATTGCTTAAAGAAAACGATATCAAAGCGATTCATGCCAGGATTGCATCCATTGGCGGCGAACAGTAAGGTTCCGCTGTGATTATTTGCGAGGCGCCCAACTGGGTTTTATTAAACTGCACTGCAAACCCGCTAGCGATCTCTCAGGATCCTTGATCTTTAGGCTGCCCATGTCCAGGGGCACCCTGCTCTGGTTGATTGGTGATGGTGAGTAAGGATGTCGCTCGACGCGTAGCGTTTTTGCGCGAGCAAGTCAACGAACATAATTTCCGCTATTACGTGTTGGATGAACCCACGATCCCGGATGCCGAATATAACCGCCTGCTGAGGGAGTTAGAAGGGTTGGAGGCGCAGTACCCCGAGTTAGCCACGCCGGACTCACCCACACAGCGTATCGGTGCAGAGCCACTAGATACCTTTAGCGAGATTCGCCATGAGGTACCGATGCTTTCCCTTGGTAATGCATTTGATGACGGGAAAGTGCGAGATTTTGACCACCGTTTGCGCGATCGCCTCGGGGTTGATGAGTTGGAGTATGCCTGCGAGACCAAACTTGATGGCCTAGCAGTTAGTCTGCGGTACGAAAGAGGCAAGCTGGTGCGTGCGGCAACACGTGGTGATGGAACAATTGGAGAAGACGTCACCCAGAATGTCCGCACTATAAAAAGTGTCCCGTTGAGCCTCCGCGGACGTGGGTTCCCACAAGTTCTGGAAGTGCGCGGTGAAGTCTTCATGACCCGCGACGGTTTTCGCGCCCTGAATGAGATGCAGTCAAAGCATGGCCAGAAGCTTTTTGCGAACCCGCGGAATGCCGCCGCCGGTAGCCTGCGCCAGCTCGACCCCCGGGTCACGGCTGAGCGGCCACTTGATATGTTCTGCTACGGCACCGGCGTTGTGGAGGGCGGCGAGCTGCCGGACCGTCACAGTGACATCCTCGCCGGTCTCACGGACTGGGGACTCAAAGTTTCCAGCGAGCTGGTCGTCGTTAAAGGTGCAGAAGGGTGCCTTGCCTACTACCGTCGCATGGCGGCGGTTCGGCATGATTTGGGGTACGCCATTGATGGTGTCGTATATAAAGTCAATTTGATCCAGCAACAGCAGGCGCTAGGCTACCGTACCCGGGCACCGCGCTGGGCCGTTGCCCACAAGTTTCCTCCCGAAGAAGAGTTGACCAAGGTCTTAGCTATCGACGTGCAGGTCGGTCGCACGGGTGCCTTGACCCCGGTCGCACGACTCGAACCCGTCATCGTCGGGGGGGCAACGGTCACCAATGCGACGCTGCACAACGAGGATGAGATAAAACGCAAGGATGTGATGGTTGGGGATACAGTGATCGTGCGCAGGGCTGGTGATGTGATTCCCGAGATCGTGCAGGTTGTTAAGGAGCGACGCCCAAAATCCGCACGGCGGTATCGAATGCCCAAGCGGTGTCCAATATGCAATTCAGAGGTGGTCAGAGTAGCCGGGGAGGCGGCCTCGCGCTGCACGGGCGGCCTTTATTGCGCCGCTCAGCGAATGCAGGCGATCTTGCACTTTGCCTCGCGCCGCGCCATGGACATCGAAGGGTTAGGGGACAAGCTCGTCGAACAACTCGTCGAAGCAGGTTATGTACAAACAGTTGCAGACCTTTATGGCTTACAGGTTGAACAATTAGCGGGGCTCCCGCGCATGGGAGCCAAATCAGCCGCAAATCTTGTGCACGCGCTGGAAAAGAGCAAGTCAACCACATGGGTGCGATTCCTCTACGCATTAGGTATTCGTGATGTGGGTGAGGCCACGACTGAGATCTTGGCAAGGCATTTCGGTTCCCTGAAGGCCCTACAGGAAGCAGATATAGAAACGCTGCAGCAGGTTCCGGATGTTGGGCCGGTGGTAGCAGGCAACATCTCGGTTTTTTTTCGCCAGGCACATAATCGGGCCGTGCTCAAGCGATTATTGGATGCCGGCATCCGATGGGAAGACCCACCGCGGATGGCACCGGGGCAAGGGAAACTCAGTGGCCAAACATTCGTATTGACGGGCACATTGAAGTCGATGACCCGAGACGAGGCCAAGAAGCGCCTGCAGGCCCTTGGCGCCAAGATCGCCTCCAGCATATCAAAGAACACCACCTACGTGGTGGTGGGCGGCGATCCGGGTAGCAAGCTTGCGCGGGCCGAGCAGCTCGGGGTCCCTTTACTAAAGGAACAGGCGCTAGTGGACTTGCTGAAAAGGGGATGAGTTATAATGACCCCTTACCCAGTTCGAGCCGCCCTGCATTCGTCGTAACGCTCGACGTCGGGATCGCCGTCCCGTGTCTGCTTGTACAGTCCGCAAGTCGCCCTTATGCAGCTACGTGGCCTGCATGCGATGGGTCTGGCCACAGGACCGTATCATGCGGCGGTTGCTTCAGATCGGGCTCTGGATAGTCTCGGGTGTAGTGGAGGCCACGGCTCTCTCTGCGCTGGAGCGCCGAACGAATGATGAGGTCGGCGACCTCGACGAGGTTGCGCAGCTCAATGAGATCGTTTGTAACCCGGAAATGACCGTAATATTCAGCGATTTCCGCCCGCAGCAGGTCAATGCGGTGTTTGGCCCGCTGTAGTCGTTTGGTTGTGCGTTCGATGCCCACGTAATCCCACATAAAGCGCCGGAGTTCGTCCCAGTTGTGGGAAACCACCACTTCTTCGTCGGAATCCGTAACCCGGCTTTCATCCCAATCGGGCAATTCATCTGGCTCCGGCGCACGCCCTAACGCCGCGCAGATTTCTTTATATGCTGAGTGTGCAAATACAACACACTCCAAGAGCGCATTGCTTGCGATCCGGTTGGCACCATGTAAACCCGTACATGCCACTTCACCGATAGCATATAAACCCGGAATATCGGTTCGTCCATATCGATCTGTGACGATGCCGCCACAGATGTAGTGGGCAGCGGGGACAACCGGAATAGGTTTCTTGGTTAAATCAAACCCGAATTTCAGGCAGCTCGCGTAAACTGTCGGGAAATGGGATTCGATGAAATCAGCCGGTTTGTGACTAATGTCGAGGTAGACACTGTCACTTCCGAGACGCTTCATTTCATGATCGATAGCCCGCGCGACAATGTCACGTGGAGCAAGTTCTGCACGGGAGTCGAAGCGGTCCATGAACGGCTGGCCGTCGGGCAGCAGCAGCTTGCCACCCTCGCCACGAATGGCCTCGGTGATCAGGAAGGATTTGGCGCCCGGGTGATACAGAATTGTTGGATGAAACTGGATGAATTCCATGTTGGCGATTGGGCACCCAGCACGCCACGCCATGGCGATACCATCCCCTGTGGAAACATCGGGATTGCTGGTAAAAAGATATACCTTACCCGCGCCGCCCGTCGCAAGAACGACAAAACATGCGCGAAATACAGAGACTCTGTCGTCTTCTCGATCGTAGACATAGGCGCCGAGACAACAGTTCGTGGGGAGTCCGCGCTTGGGACCTGTAATGAGGTCAATAGCGACGTGGCGCTCGAACAGGTCAATGTGGCGATGGGCGCGTGCTTTACTCTCAAGTGTTCGCTCGATGGCTGAGCCGGTGGCGTCTGCCGCGTGAGCGATACGCCGATGACTGTGTCCGCCTTCTTGGTGCAGGTGATAATCCATGCGACCGTCGGGCTTACGGACCTGGGTGAAATCGACCCCCAGATCAAAAAGCCATTGAATGCTGTCGCGACCGTGGGCGACCACAAACTCGACTATTTCACGTTTACAGAGCCCAGCACCCGCGTTGAGGGTATCCTCAACGTGGGACCCCACGGAGTCGCAAGCGTCGAGCACCGCCGATATGCCCCCCTGCGCGTATAGGGTTGCCCCCTCTTGCACCGACCCCTTCGAGAGTACCGCAACTCGGACGTGCTCAGCGAGTTGCAAGGCCAGACTCAGACCGGACGCGCCGCTGCCGATGATGAGTACATCATAGTGGTACTGGTGAGCCATTGGGCTTAAGCTGATATAATCAATTTTTTGCGTAACTTACTGATTACGGCGCTTTCTTGCGAACTTTATTGGTTAAAAATGGTCTATGGTTAAGGCCGCAGGGAGCTGCCGTGATAATAACATAAGAGGGAAGCCCGAATGGGCGACAGCAGCGCCGATCAACAGCTGATCCGGCGGGTACAGCAAGGCGACAAAAAGGCATTCGACCTGCTGGTACTGAAGTATCAGCACCGGATCATCAATCTGGTATCAAGGTTTGTCCGGGACCCGAATGACGCTTTGGATGTTGCACAGGAGGCCTTTTTTAAGGCATATCGGGCTTTACCGAGCTTTCGTGGTGATAGCGCCTTCTATACCTGGATGTACCGGATTGCCATCAATACAGCCAAGAATTATCTGGTCGTACAGTCACGAAGGCCGGTTGAGCGGGAGCAGGACCTTGCTGAAAGTGAACAAATTGCACTAGAGTCTGCTCTAAATGATATTGCGACGCCAGAGCATATGCTCCTAACGGATGAAATTGGGACGACGATCCTCAAAGCAATCGAAGACTTGCCCGAAGATCTTTCCACGGCAATTACCCTGCGCGAAGTGGAAGGCCTGAGTTATGAAGAGATCGCAGCGGTGATGGCATGTCCAATTGGCACGGTGCGATCACGGATATTTCGCGCACGGGAAGCCATCGATAAACGTTTAAAACCGTTACTCGAGTAGGAATGAAAGAAGACCATGAATGAGAAAGCCCGTAAACAGTTATCCCTGTTGATGGATGGTGAGCTGTCGGACGCCGACAGCAAAAACCTTATTCGCGCTTTACTAAGCGATCGCGCCCTTCGGGCAGCATGGGAACGCTATCACCTCATCAGCAGCACATTGAAATCCAGCACACCCACAGCATATGGCCGCACGCTTGTCGACAGAGTCAGCGATGCCCTATCAGAGGAACCAACGGTGCTGGCACCGCAGTGGCACGTTAATCGGTTTGTCAAGCCTGTCGCGGGCTTTGCTATTGCCGCCTCTGTGGCAGCAGTGGCAGTACTGACCGTGCAGCAAAATAACTCAAACGTTAACCCTGAACGCGTCGAGCAGGTTGTGCAACATCAGCCGGTGACCGATGGTTCCGGTGAGAGGCCACCGCAGTCAGCTCAACCGAAGCGCGTCGTGATAGCGGGCACTGAGACACCGGTCCAGCGCTTGGTTCAAAGCCCCCCGGTCGTGACCGTAAGCAGCAGCGATAGTCCGCAGTCGGTTGTGCGCCCGCAGGTTACAGGCGTGGTGACGGTGGAGTCACAGCCGGTCATCGGACCTCAATGGATTCAGGGACAGTCAGCAGTTGCATCACGCCTCAATAGTTACCTAGTCAATCACAATGAGTATGGGGCGAATATCGCTATGCAGGGAATGCTTCCTTATGTGAGAATTGTCACATATGAACCAAGCGAGTGACGGCAAAGCACGCCATCAAGCCTTTTGTTTCTACAGGCTGTTTTTATTCGTACTGATATTCCCCAGCAGCGCTCAGGCGACTGATACCTCTGTTACTGCTCGGACCATCTTGGACAAGATGTCCCAAGCCACGCAACGGCTGAATTATGATGGGACGTTTGTCTACCGACATGGTGATGAGATGGACACGATGCGCATTATTCATAAGGTGGAGGATGGCAGGGAATATGCGCGACTCGTGTCCTTAACTGGGGTCGCCCGTGAGGTAATCCGTGACAATGAGTCAGTGACGTGTATTTTCCCGGATGAGAAAGCGGTGATGGTGGAAAAGAGCCGGCCACGTAAGCTCCTGCCCGCTAGGCTCCCGGAGCCAATTGAAACCGTTGGTGAGTTTTATACTTTCTCGCTTGCGGGAACGGATCGCATCGCCGGCCGATCCACGTGGATCGTCAGCATCAATCCAAAAGACCAGTTCCGTTACGGATACCGGTTATGGGTTGACCTGGAAACCAACCTGCTGTTGAAATCTGAGTTGCTGAATCACAATGGAGACACACTGGAACAAATTCTGTTTACGCAGATCAGTTTGCCTGAGGACATCCCTGAGTCCCTATTGAAGCCTGCGATCTCAGGTAAGGATTATACATGGTACACCCGTAGCTCAGAGGCCTCTGCCGCAAGAGCCGGCAACGGGCAATGGAAGGTTACGTGGTTGCCCGGCGGTTTCGCGATGAGCGATTATGAAATACAACCAATGGCAATCAGCCGGATGCCGGTTGATCATATGATGTTTTCTGATGGGCTTGCGATGATTTCGGTGTTTATCGAAGAACAAGAGCAAGTTAGCGACACCTTGGAAGGCCTTTCACAGATGGGCGCAGTGAACGCCTTTGGTATCCTAGTGGGGGGGCATCAGGTGACCGCAGTCGGCGAGGTACCGCGGGTAACGGTTGAGAAGATCGCTACATCCGTCGTCCAGCGTAATTAGTCATCCATGATAACGCGGCGCGCCCGTATCATTGCCCAAGACGGCGATTTTGTTTGGGTTGAACCTTGTCAGCTTCGTTGCGCCGCGTGCAGTGAGGGCAGGGCATGTGGCGTAGCTGCCATCACTGACCTCCTATCGCGTAGGAAACCTAGGATCAAGGCCTATAATAATGCGGGCGGCCGTATGGGTGAAGAAGTTACTATTGGTATTGATGAACGCCGTGTCATGGTTGCATCATTGGCAGTGTATCTTGTGCCCGTACTTTCAATGCTCGCTGGTGCCATGGTTGGACAGCTTGCCATCGATTCATTTGGGTGGGTTGAATCGGATGCTGTGCCGGTCGGATGCAGTGGCTGTGGCCTGTTGAGTGGTTTCCTTTGGCTGCGTGGCTTTACCAGGCGCCGTCTTGGGGGCCGATCAAGGGAAGTATTGGTGCTGTCATCTAATCGTTAACGAAATGGCTGCAGGAAAGCACATGAAACACTTGAATTTGCATCACGCCTCAGTGCTGTCAGTCGCCTTTTTTGGCTCGCTGTTTTATTTGCAAACAGCCTTCGCGAGAAACCTACCTGACTTTACGGCTCTTGTCGAAAAGAACAGTGCTGCCGTTGTAAATATCAGCACGTCGTTCAAACAGGCGTCCAGGCAATCACTGCCGCCAAGATTTAGCATCCCTGATATCCCTGAGGACAGCCCGTTGCACGAATTCTTCCGCCGATTCTTTGGGGAGATTCCTGAGGGATCAGAAGGGTTTGAACCCAGATCGTCGCTCGGATCCGGATTCATCGTCTCAAAGGACGGGTATGTGATTACCAATTATCATGTTGTCAAGGATGCCGACGAAATTATCGTGCGAATGAGCGACAGACGTGAGTTTGTTGCTGAGGTAATTGGAACGGATGAACGCAGTGATATCGCAGTATTGAAAATTAGTGCGGATAATCTGCCTGCAGTTGAGGTTGGAACGGCCGCGGACTTGAAAGTTGGAGAATGGGTGTTAGCTATTGGATCACCCTTCGGTTTCGATCACTCCGTTACCGCAGGTATTGTCAGCGCGAAAAGGCGCAGTTTACCGAATGAAAACTATGTGCCATTTATTCAGACAGACGTGGCTATTAATCCAGGGAATTCAGGTGGTCCGCTTCTCAATCTCGATGGTCAAGTCGTCGGTGTGAATTCGCAAATCTACAGCCGCACAGGAGGGTTTATGGGGTTGTCTTTTGCAGTTCCGATCGACGTCGTCATGAACGTGTATGAGCAGCTCAGGGAACAAGGCCATGTTACACGCGGCTGGCTTGGCGTTCTTATTCAAGATGTCACGAGAGAACTTGCAGAGTCTTTTAGCATGAAGAAGCCGCACGGTGCACTTGTCGCCAAAGTATTGGCTGATAGTCCAGCGGACGGCGCAGGGATACAAGCAGGTGACATTATCGTTGCCTATGCTGGAAATTCAATTAATTTTTCGTCTGATTTGCCACCGCTCGTGGGCAATAGCCGTGTCGGTAGTGACGTGCATGTGAAGATTATACGAAACGGCAAACCGCAACTGGTGAAGGTTCATATCGCTGAGTTACCTGAAGATGATGATCTGAAGCTAGCCTCAATGGGCAAACCCGGCGGTGTTACCGACAACCGTCTCAATATTGTTGTGCGAGATCTCACTGACAAACAGCGAGAGCAGTTAGAGATCCAAGAAGACGGTGTTGTCGTAGACAGGCTAAAAGATGGTCCAGCTAAACAAGCAGGGATTCGCAAGGGTGATGTGATCTTGCTGCTTAATAACGTCAAGGTTAAAGATGTTGATCACTTTAAAACGTTGGTAGCGAGCTTGCCCGCAGGTAAGTCCGTGCCCATCTTAGTTCAACGACGTGGCGGTCCGATCTTTCTAGCGATGAAGCTTGTGGAGGAGGAATGAACATCCTTGCTAAACAGGCAGGATTAAGAGGTCTTTAATTTGGCACAATCAAACGTTTAACGTGATCGCAGGTTCGTAATCGGTTAAAATCAGGCCACGCTGCAACCGTCCGGTTTAATTGGCTGAATACTCATTTAACGGGTTAACAAGTAATACGTAATAACATAGATACCCGCGCCATTACCTGTCTGATACTGTGCTATGGCATACCCGCCGGCCGCTCCAAAAGGCAGACTTCCTAGCAGGTAACTAACTTTCTCCCTGTTTTTTCACGGGGGTTGTTCATTCATTCTTTAATGCAACACATTCGAAACTTTTCTATTATCGCGCATATCGATCATGGGAAATCGACGTTAGCTGATCGATTTATACAGATCTGCGGTGGTCTGACTGAACGTGAGATGTCGGAACAGGTTCTTGACTCAATGGAGTTAGAGCGAGAGCGTGGAATCACGATTAAAGCGCAAAATGTCACGTTGCAGTTTATGGCGAATGATGGCTGTAAATACCAGGTAAACCTAATTGATACCCCAGGACATGTTGATTTCAGCTATGAGGTCTCTCGCTCTTTGGCAGCTTGCGAAGGTGCGTTGCTAGTAGTGGACGCAGCCCAAGGGGTCGAGGCGCAGAGTGTTGCAAACTGTATCACGGCGATTGAACAGGGGCTTGAAGTTATACCCGTTTTGAACAAGATCGATCTTCCTGCAGCAGCGCCGGAAAAAGTCATTCAAGAGATTGAGGAGATCATTGGTATCGACGCTAAGGATGCCATCCGGGTCAGCGCAAAATCAGGCCAGGGGGTGCGAGAGCTTTTAGAGGTGTTGGTGCGGCGTGTACCTCCGCCAAGAGGCAGTAGCGATGCACCACTGAAGGCACTGATCGTTGACTCATGGTTTGACAAATATCTGGGGGTGGTATCACTTGTGCGGGTTGTCGATGGGCATTTATCAACAGGACAAAAGATTCGTGTAATGTCGACAGGAAAGGAGTTTCAAGTAGATCAGGTAGGGATATTTACTCCTAAACGAACGTCTCGTAATCGCTTGGAAACTGGTGAAGTCGGATATGTCACTGCGGGAATTAAGGACATTGATGGTGCACCCGTGGGTGATACATTGAGTGACGTTAACGCTGAAATAGGTGGCCCGTTGCCTGGTTTTCAGGTGATTAAGCCGCGCGTCTTTGCTGGGCTCTTTCCAGTAGACTCTAGTGACTATGGAGCCTTACGCGAGGCATTGGCTAAACTGCGCTTAAACGATGCTGCCCTACATTACGAACTGGAATCCTCTGAGGCGCTCGGATTTGGGTTTCGATGTGGGTTTCTAGGGATGCTGCATATGGAGATCGTTCAAGAACGCCTTGAGCGCGAGTACGGATTAAACCTAATTACGACTGCACCCACAGTGATCTATGAGGTGTTGACCGCTCGTGGGAAGCAGTGCCTAATCGATAATCCAGCACAGCTACCGGCTCCAGACCAGATCAGTGAAATTCGCGAACCGATTATTCGTGCTGATATCCTTGTACCACAGAAGCATGTAGGTAAAGTCATCTCGCTCTGCATTGAAAAGCGAGGCGTACAAAAGAAGCTACAATACCTTGGAAACCAGGTATCGCTTAGTTTCGAGTTACCGATGAGTGAGGTAGTATTAGATTTTTTTGATCGATTGAAGTCGGTAAGTCGCGGCTATGCATCATTTGACTATTCATTTTTGCGCTTTCAGCAGGCGGATATGGCAAAAGTTGATATCCTCATAAATGGGGCTAAAGTTGATGCGTTATCAACGATAGTGCATCGTGATCAGATTAGATCGCGTGGTCGCGAATTAACGGAAAGAATGAAGGAACTCATTCCGAGACAGATGTTTGACGTCGCGATTCAGGCTGCGGTTGGTTCGCATATCGTGGCGAGAGAAACGGTTAAAGCACTACGCAAAAATGTTACAGCCAAATGCTATGGTGGCGATATCACGCGTAAGAGAAAATTGCTGGAGAAACAAAAAGCCGGCAAAAAACGAATGAAGCAGTTCGGGTCGGTGGAAATACCGCAGGAGGCCTTCATGGCAGTCTTACAGGTTGGAAAGAAGAAATGAGTTTGGATTTTGCAACTGTCATGGTACTGCTTGTTGTAGTGAGCGGCTTGATTTGGGCCTTTGATTCACTCGTATTAGCACCCAGGCGTCGTCAGGCCTTAGCTATGCTTGGCGATACGGTCGATGTCGAGCAGTCGAAGCAACTAAGCCGCCACCCTGTGCTTGTGGAATATGCCCGTTCATTTTTCCCTATATTTATCATTGTATTGATTTTGCGGTCCTTTGTTGTTGAACCGTTCCGTATTCCATCAGGCTCTATGATGCCGACACTTTTGATCGGGGACTTCATTTTAGTAAATAAGTTTAATTATGGTATTCGCCTCCCCGTGCTCAATTCGAAGGTTATCGATATCGGGGCACCGTCACGAGGGGACATCGTTGTCTTTCGATATCCGGAAGATCCATCAATTCCATTTATTAAACGAGTTGTTGGCTTGCCAGGCGATGAAATAGCCTATTACGATAAGACGTTATATATCAACGGCAAACCATCAAACCAGACAGTTCTGGGAACATATAGCGGCAATGGGGCAGGCGCAATGATGACTGGTGCCTCATTGCGGGAAGAAAGCCTTGATGGAATCGAACACGAGATTCTGTTGGCTCCGGATCGCCGATCCCTTGATTTACCACCGATCGTGGTACCTGAAGGACAATATTTTGTGATGGGCGACAACCGTGATAATAGCAAAGATAGTCGCTACTGGGGCACAGTACCGGAGGAAAATTTGATAGGAAGAGCATTTCTGACTTGGATGAACTGGGACAGTAAGAATGGTGGTGTGACCTGGGAGCGGATTGGTATGGCAGTACAGTAACTTGTAGAGATAAAAGGAACACATATGATGAAACTGGCTAAAAAACAACATGGCATTACGGGAATCGGATGGCTTGTTATCCTCGGTTTGATCGCCTTCTTTAGCCTTGTCACTCTAAAAGTGTTTCCACTCTATTATGAGAGCTTTCGAGTGGCAGCCGGCATGAAGGCCGTCGCAGAAAGACGTGATATCGGTCGCCTCACAACGAGGGATATTCAAAAGTATTTAGCACGGAATCTCGAAGTCAGCGGCGTAAGGCGATTTAACGAACGAAATATCAAGAATTCCCTTACAGTAACGAAACTCAAGAATACTAATAAGCGTAAGTTGACTATGAAGTACGAATTGCGAAATGACCTGTTTGCAAATCTTGCTATTGTTTTAAAGTTCAATAAAACTGTGGATTTATCATCGAATGGAGTGCCTCAATCGCAACGTTAACGCAAATCCTTGGTCATCACTTTAAAGAGATAAAATTGCTCCGCGAAGCGTTGACCCACCGCAGTACGAGGGATAAAAATAACGAACGACTGGAATACTTAGGTGATGCGCTGCTCGGCTTCATTATTGCTGAAGCCTTGTACAAGCGCTTTCCTACGGCAACTGAAGGTGAATTGACACGCCTACGAGCGGCATTAGTAAAGCGCGATACTCTAGCCTCCCTTGCCAGGGAGCATGAAATCGGAAGCTACCTGAAAATGGGTAGCGGTGAACTAAAAAGTGGCGGCTGGCGGCGCGACTCAATCCTGTCCAATGCCTTAGAAGCCATTATCGGCGCCATTTACCTAGATGCAGGCATGACGGTCTGCTGTGAGAAAGTCCTCAATATATACAAGGAGCCCTTGGCGTTGGTATCGCTTGAGGGTATTGCCAAAGATCCCAAGACCCAATTGCAGGAATACCTTCAGGCCCGGCAATTACCTTTGCCATCCTACCAAGTCATTGCGGATGAAGGCGAAGCCCATGCTAAGACTTTTACGATACAGTGTGAGGTCGCTGGCCTACGGGCGCCCGTCCTAGCCCAAGGACTCAGCAAGCGACGCGCAGAGCAGTCCGCAGCAGCGGAGGCGCTGACGCAGTTGCAGGAAAACCGCGCGAGACCCCAGAGTAGCCGTATAGTTAATAAAGAAGGTCACTCAGATGCTGGATAGTCAAAACGAGCAGTGCGGCTATGTAGCAATCATTGGGCGACCTAATGTGGGGAAGTCCACATTGCTCAACAGGCTAATCGGGCAGAAGATCAGTATTACCTCCCGAAAACCTCAAACAACCCGTTACCGTATTCTTGGCATAAAAACCGTGGAACGTCGTCAAGCGATCTATGTGGATACACCAGGACTACAGAAGTCGCCGCGAGGGACTATGAATCGCTACATGAACCGCGAAGTCTATAGCGCCATAGTGGGAGTCGATTTTATCGTACACATTATTGAAGCGTTGTCTTGGACGGAAGAAGATGACTATGTCATTTCCCAGTTAAAAACTTTATCTTTGCCCGTGATTCTTGCAATCAATAAGATTGATAAGGTCAAGGATAAGTCAGAACTGTTACCGTATCTTGATAAAATTAGGCATACATTGGACTATAAAGAGATTTTTCCTATATCAGCGCGCAAAGGAGACAATGTGAAAGCGCTTGATCAATGCATTCTATCCCAATTACCTCGCGGGCCACTATGCTATCCCGTTGATCAACTGACCGATCGCAGCGAGCGTTTTTTCGCCGCTGAGCTCATTCGCGAAAAGTTAATGCGAATGTTGGGAGCGGAAGTGCCTTATCACCTAAGTGTCGTAGTTGATCAATTCACACGACAAAAAGGCGTTTTACAAATCATGGCTACGATCTGGGTAGAGCGTCCAGGGCAAAAACAAATAGTTATCGGCAAAAATGGTAGCGTGCTAAAGGAAGCAGGAGAGCAAGCCAGAAAAGATATGGAAAGAATGTTTGGTAGTAAGGTCTTTCTACGCACTTGGGTTAAGATTAAAAAGCGATGGTCCGATGATATGCGTGCCCTACAGGAACTGGGTTACCATGCGTAAATGTCTCTTATAACTTTACCAGGTTGTGAATTAGATCGAGAATAGTGCGAGTTTCGTTAAATCCCGCGTATGTCCTACACCGGCGTGCTTATCGGGAAACTAGTTTGTTGGTGGAGGTATTCTCAGCGGAGCAAGGCCGCGTTGCGCTTGTTGCCCGCGGGGTCAGGCAAAAGCGTTCAAAGAATCGCAACATATTACAGCCCTTCCAGCGACTGCAAGTTGCATGGTCTGGTAAAGGCGAATTGGGCACGCTAACGGCTGTCGAACCTGACGGCCGCTTTCGCCCGCTCTGTGGCAAACGACTGATCGCAGGATTCTATTTAAATGAACTACTATTACGCTTGCTTCATCGTCATGAACGTCATTTAGAGTTATTCAACTCATATCATGACGCTGTTACCCACCTTACAGAGCCCGAAGATGAAGAGAAAGTGCTTCGGGTCTTTGAGAAACGATTGTTACGAGCAATCGGTTATGGTTTGCGCTTGGACCATGAGGTGCAATCTGGCAAGGCCATCCATCCGAATGAAGCGTATTACTACCAACTTGATTCGGGTCCTCTGGCGTCGGCACCAAAGACCTCTAACTATATAAAGGTGCAAGGAGAAACGTTGTTAGCTATTGCTGAAGAGCAATTTAACGATAATGATGTTCTTCGAGAGGCAAAGCAACTTATGCGATTTGTTCTGACTCAATACGTTGGGACTAAACCTCTCGCCAGTCGAGAACTCTACTACGCCTATCTAAAAAATACGCCTGATAAGGGTTTAGGAGATAAATATAGAGCGGGGAAGGGGCCTTCATAATTCAAACCCCAAATGGAGCAAATTGCGCTTCGATTGTGTACGTCCTATATCTTCGCTGCCAGAATCACGTACTTAGTGGTGCCTGCTGGCCCTTCCTGCTCATACTCGGTGCAACTGCATGTCGATTTTAGAACATGGCATGGAAGAGATTTTACTTGGTGTAAATATTGATCATGTCGCAACCCTCAGGGAAGCCCGTGGGACACGTTACCCGGAACCGGTTCAGGCGGCATGTGATGCGGAGCAAGCTGGCGCCGATGCCATAACGATTCATTTACGTGAAGATCGGCGACACATACAAGAACGGGACGTCTATCTCCTCAAAGACGTGCTATTAACCCGCATGAATTTGGAAATGGCGGTTACCGAGGAGATGTTAACTATTGCTGAAAAGGTTCGCCCCCAAGACTGTTGTTTGGTCCCTGAACGTCGTGAGGAGCTGACTACTGAAGGGGGCCTGAATGTGGCGACTCAAAAGGAAAGACTAAGAGACGCATGCTTGCGACTTAGCGAGGCCGGCATCCGAGTCTCACTCTTTATTGATGCAGATCCAATGCAGATCGAGGCCGCATCCGAGGTAAGCGCATCAGTGATAGAGATTCACACGGGCCCATTTGCTGATAGCTGGCCTTCAGCATCGAGCGAGCAAGAGCTTCAAACGATCATCGATGCTGTTCGCCAAGGAGTGGCGGCAGGGCTGTATGTCAATGCAGGACATGGTCTGAATTACCAAAATGTGCAAGCCATCGCTGCAATTCCCGATATCCAAGAACTAAATATCGGGCATAGCATTGTCTCGTGTGCGGTGTTTACAGGGCTTGGCAATGCTGTAAGAGAGATGAAGCGGCTGATGCGGGAGGCACGGCAGTGATCTTCGGAATCGGGGTTGATATCGTTCATATTAGTCGGATGCAGGAAAATCTTGATCGTTATGGCGTTCGATTTGCGCGTCGGATCCTAGCGAAGAAAGAATACGTCGAGTATGGCCGTACGCGAAACCCCGCCCGCTTTCTAGCCACACGTTTTGCGGCCAAGGAAGCGCTCGTCAAAGCATTCGGCACGGGGTTCCGCGGCGGTCTCTTTCTAAAACAGATCGCAGTCGTTCATGACGATCTCGGTCGCCCAAGTCTGCAATGCAGCGGCCGCGCCTTGGAGATGCTTACAGGGTCTGGCATTGCACAAACTCACCTTAGTCTGGCCCATGAGCTTGACCATGCCCTTGCCTTTGTTGCCTTGACCAAATCAGTGTAGGCGAGAGGGGGCGCGAACGACTCATTCGGAACCGACAGACCGTGGCAAGCTGGGCCTTTTTCCCTTTCATGGCACACGCTTTAACAATAAATTAGTTTATATAGTTGTTGTTAGTTCCTGTTTAATAAAATGTTTGCCTGAAAAGTGCCAAAGAAAGTCAGCGATTGAGGCGCGATCTGCGTCTTGTCGAGATGATGGGGGGTTCAACCCCCCGTCCTTGTTACTCTTTAGCTTCTTCTGGGGTCTGGGAGGGCGCCGATTTCGCGGCACTGGGGTGATCCTCAGCATCACGACCCGATTCTGTCTGGACACCGTCTGGCGTACGGCCCGCCGGCGCGACATCGCTATGCTCGGCCCTATGGATATCCACTGGCACATCAGGGATATCGGGTAACGCTGGGGGGGAGGTGGACGGGGTGGGGCGCCCGGGCGCTCGTTGCCTATCGTTTCCTCGCATTGATGCCTGGGATTCGCCTGTGTCTGTGACGCCGCTCCGGTCCCGGGCAGCGCCTTGGCTCGTCAAATCACCGGGTTCAGTGGCGCGCGCGACAGGCTCATGGGCGCCTTGATTTGCCTCCTCCGTTGGCTGTCTTGTGGCTTCCACGCTGGGATCGACCTTAGCGGCAGCAGGTGGCCGCCGCCGCCGCCGACCGCCTCGGTGTCCGCGGCGCGCCCCAGCACGTCTTGTCTGAGTCGTCTCTGAATCTGCCCTCTTATCACCAGCGAAGGCGACGCCCCTGTCGCCATTGTCATCCCGACGCATATCGGACCGCCCATCCTCACTTCGATCGGGGGTTTCGCGCCTATTGGGCTTAGCCGCTGCATTGCGCCGTGAGGGTTCACGCCCGGTCGCCGGCGTGCGCCCGCGTGTGGGAGTGCTACGGCGACGTCGCTGAGGAGTCCGGGTGCTCCTTGTCGCCGGCTTGCCTTCCTTCTGAGCTTGTGCCCCAAAAAGACTGATCATCAGACGCTTAAGGAAACCTGGTCCAGGTCGAGTAGCCCGTTTGCTAGCAACAGGGACGGGTTTTTCAGGTATGACCTGCATAACAGCGGGGGTCTCAGGGCGCGGCCTATCCGTGCTGAGGGCCTCTGTCTCGGCATCCTCCGTTGCCGGTGCTAGTTTGTAACTGACCTGCTTATATTCTTCACTGTCGGCTTCACTCTGCCGAACACGTTGCAACGTGTATTGTGGCGTCTCCAGGGCAGGATTTGGGATCAAAACAATCTCGACCTGCAGGCTTTCTTGTATCCCCTGCATCGCCTGGCGTTTCTCATTCAACAAGAATGTTGCGGTGTCGACCGGGAGCTGTGCGATAACCTTAGCAGTCATCTCCTTCATGGCCTCTTCTTCGATGAGCCGTAGCACCGATAAGGCAAGTGATTCCACGCCACGGATGGTGCCCTGGCCACTGCAGCGAGGGCACATGATGTGACTCGATTCCCCCAGGGATGGACGCAGACGTTGGCGCGACATCTCAAGGAGCCCGAACCTTGAGATTCGGCCAATTTGCACGCGCGCCCGATCTGACTTAAGGAGTTCTTTTAACCGGTTTTCAACTTCACGCTGGTTATGGCTCGAGGCCATGTCGATAAAGTCGATGACGATTAAGCCCCCAAGGTCACGAAGCCGCAATTGGCGGGCGATCTCATCGCAAGCCTCCAAATTCGTATTGAAGGCTGTTTCCTCGATACCCCCACCTGCAGTCGCGCGGGCGGAGTTAATATCGATAGTGACAAGCGCTTCGGTGTGATCGATGTGAATACCCCCGCCGGAAGGCAGTCTGACGGCGCGAGAAAACGCTGACTCAATCTGGCTCTCAATCTGATACCGTGTAAACAGCGGGACGCTATCTTCATAAAGTTTGAGCCTATGGAGGTTATGAGGCATAACCTGCTGCATGAAGTCACGAGCTTTTTCGTAGACGGCGCGATTATCTATCAATATCTCATTGATTTCGCTGCGAAGAAAATCCCTTATTGCGCGGTAGATGCCCTCGCTTTCTTGATAAACCAGAAAAGGCGCACTACGTTCAGCGGCCGCACTCTCTATCGCGCCCCATAAGTGCAAAAGATAATCAAGATCCCATTGGAGCTCCTCAGGCGACTTGCCAACACCGGCGGTGCGCAGGATGAGTCCCATTCCTTGTGGGATATTCAGCATGCTCATGGCTTCCCTTGCCTCGGCGCGTTCGCTACCCTCGATTTGGCGTGACACGCCTCCAACTCGAGGATTGTTGGGCATCAGAACAAGATAGCGGCCCGCAAGGCTAATAAACGTAGTCAGCGCAGCACCCTTGCTCCCACGCTCTTCTTTTTCAACCTGAATAACGAGCTCTTGTCCCTCGGCAAGGGCGTCTTTGACGTTAATGCGTCCGCCCTTTGCATCAGGGGCGTCCTTAAATAGGGAACGGGCAACTTCTTTGAGGGGGAGAAAGCCGTGCCGCTCGGCGCCAAAATCCACAAACGCTGCTTCGAGGCTGGGCTCGATGCGAACGACACGCCCTCTATAAATATTTGACTTCTTCTGTTCGCGGCTTGTTGACTCAATCTCGAGATCATAGAGCCGCTGGCCATCCACTAGCGCCACACGCAACTCTTCCGGCTGAGTTGCGTTGATCAGCATTCTGTTCATTGTTACATCCCTATCGTGCGCTCAACCACAGTCCTGTGGCTGCGAAATTCTGCAAGGGTTTTTGCTGCCCCGTGCTGCTGGGCCCGAATGATCAGGCTCGTGGGAGCGCATTTTTCGTCGCTCATTGATTCGGGTTGAGCGACGGTTAACCCCGTGTATTTTCAAGTAATTGCAATACGTCCGTAAATCGTTGCAACGAGCCGATCGGTTTCTGAATCGCTCCATGCAAGCCACTCGCTTATGAGACCCCAACAAGGGCTACAGACACCGGTAACCTCAGCTATTTAGGTTCACGCCAGCCGGCGTTTGCCAGGGACTCTCTGCGTGCTCGGTTGCTCGTGCCAGGGTTAACGCAGCCTACGACCCTATCAGAAGGGGAATCGACGCAGAAACCCCTTTAGACCGTGGTTTTTTGGCGCACCACCCGGCACCGACCAACACAGGCACTTGGCACATATACCATTCGGTGCCCTTCAAAGATCTCAGGGAAACGCCCCGAAAATCTGTGGATAATATAACAGTGTTAACAGATTACGACAACTGCAGAACCAAGCAATGAATCAGACTTTTTCTCCGCGTAAACCGAGCGTACGCTACCTGGCCATTGAAAACAGCCACGCCGGGCGTCGGATCGACAATATGCTTATTAGTGAGCTTAAAGGAGTACCGAAGAGCCGTATCTACCGCATGCTCAGAACGGGAGAAGTGCGAGTGAATCGGGCGAGGGTGCGCCAGGATTACCGTCTAAAGGCGGGCGATGTTGTGCGGATACCGCCTGTGCGCACAAAAGTGGGCAAGGCACAATCCGACCCCCCGGCGCGACTGTGTCGGCAGATCGATCACAGCGTTCTCTTTGAAGATGAGCGGCTTCTTGTGCTCAACAAGCCAACAGGAATTGCCGTCCACGGTGGTAGTGGTTTGAAGTTTGGCATTATTCAGGTCCTGCGGGCAGCGAGACCCAATATCGACCGTTTGGAACTGGTCCATCGCCTTGATCGGGGTACATCGGGCTGTTTAATCATTGCGAAAGAGCCACGCGTGCTGCGCCAGCTCCATAAAATGCTACGTGATGGGCAGATTGACAAGCATTATCTCGCACTGCTTGGCGGTCGTTGGCGCGGCAAGGAAAGAAAAGTGACGGGAACATTACGGAAGAATGTCCAGCGATCGGGTGAGCGCATGGTGGAAGTGCGATCAGATGGAAAGTTGGCGGTCAGTGTATTTATGCCAACGGCGCGATACCAAGATATGACCCTGGTGGAGATTAAACTCTCGACCGGGCGAACACATCAGATCCGCGTCCACGCTGCACTTATCAATCACCCTGTTGCCGGTGATCGGAAATATGGCGATTGGGAAGTCAATCGTCAGGCCCGGGGATACGGCCTAAAGCGCTTGTTCTTGCACGCAAACAGACTAAGCTTCAGACTCCCTGAGCACGGTGACCGTATCTCTGTCGAGGCGCCGTTGCCCCAGGACCTATCCGAAGTGTTAGACAGGTTGCAAGGTGGGTAGCGGCCGCGATTTTCGCCTGTTGGTTTTTGATTGGGACGGCACGCTCATGGACTCGGAGGCGCGTATTGTGTCAGCGATGCAGACAGCAATTGCTGAGGCGAAGCTTCCACCGCCAAGCAACCGACAGGTACGCAACATCATCGGATTGGGGCTGGACGACGCAATTCGCCAACTTTACCCGGAGACTAAGGCGCATATTCGAGACCACCTTGCGGAATGCTATCGCGTTCATTTCCGCCACGCAGATAGCGTTTCAACACCACTGTTTCCTGGTGCGAGGGAAACCCTGCATACGCTGCATGTCACGGGTTATCTTTTAGGGGTTGCCACAGGTAAAAGCCGGCGCGGTTTGAACCGTGCGTTTGAAGAAACTGGGGTTGGACCGCTGTTTCATGCATCGCAATGTGCCGATGAGGCATTCTCAAAGCCGCACCCACAAATGCTTAAAGCCATTATGGATAAATTGGGAGTCGATACCCAAGATACCCTCGTTATCGGCGATAGCGAATACGATCTACAGATGGCAAACAACGCTGGGACTGCATGCTTAGCCGTGAGTTATGGCGTACAATCGCCCGAACATTTGCTAAAATATAAGCCTTTAGATGTTCTCGAAAATATCGTTGCTCTACCCGAGTGGTTAATTCGAATCAAGGCTTGATTGCCCGGTCATTGAGATTATGATTCAAGACACCGAGTACAGGATGCCTGACTGAAATGAATCAACAGGATCAGCAAACCTCGACTGCCGATCGACCAGGACAGACGAATTGGGAACGCGATCTGATCACGCGCATCGCGATGGCGGGGCTTGACGAACAGCGGCGCGCACGCCGTTGGGGTATTTTCTTTAAGACGTTGTTGTTCATCTACCTGTTTGCGCTGTTATTTGCGTATCTCCCGGACGACTGGAGTCAAGCCAAAATTGGCAAGGGTAAACATACAGCGCTGATTGAAATCGATGGGATCATCGCAGCAGATAGCCAGGCAAGTGCTGATAATATCGTCAGTGGGCTTCGAGCAGCCCTTGAAGACAGTAAAACTGCCGGTGTCATCCTACGGATCAATAGCCCGGGGGGAAGCCCCGTGCAGGCGGGCTACGTCAACGATGAGATTGCGCGCTTGCGCGATATATATCCCGAGATTCCGATTTATGCAGTGATCAGTGACACTTGCGCATCTGGAGGCTATTACATCGCTGTTGCTGCAGATAAAATATTTGTTAATAAAGCCAGTATCGTTGGTTCTATTGGAGTGGTGTTAGATGGTTTTGGGTATCTCGGTGCGATGGAGAAAATTGGGATTGAGCGACGATTAATAGCGGCGGGCAAGCACAAGGGCTTTCTTGATCCGTTCTCGCCACTGCAACCGGATGATGTGCGTCACGTCCAATTAATGCTAGATAATATTCATAGTCAATTTGTCAAAGTTGTTAAAGAGGGGAGGGGAGACCGGCTGAAGGATGATCAGAAGATCTTCAGCGGACTCATCTGGACTGGTGAGCAAAGCCTCGAGCTCGGACTGGTTGACGCGTTAGGCAGCGCCGGTTATGTCGCGAGGGAAGTCATTGGGGCCGAAGAAATTGTCGATTTCACGCCGACAGAAAGTTACTTTGATCGTTTCGCCAGGCGGTTAGGCACCGTCCTAGCAGAAAAACTGAGCACTAGACTGCAATTCAAGTAGGCCTCCAGCCGACGGTTGTCGGTTGATTATGGTACGTAGATCCCCTCATTCGCAAGCATCGTCACGAGCCGAATAAGAGGTAATCCCAGCAGCACTGTGGGATCATCACCGGCCATCTTTGTAAACAGAGCAACGCCCAAACGTTCGGATTTTATACTGCCTGCGCAGTCATACGGTTGTTCAAGCGCTAGGTAGCGGTCAATCTGCGCGTCTGTAAGAGCACGAAACTGGATGCTGTAGCGCACGCAATCGACCTGAACTCTGTCTAAAGCCGAATTTAGTAAACATAAACCCGCTAGAAACTCCACGTGTTGCCCGCTGGCTTTCCTAAGCTGTTCTCTCGCCTTTTCAGGGGTTCCGGGTTTCCCCATGATCTCGCCCCCGACCAGGGAAATCTGATCCGAACCAACAATAAGCGCCCGAGGATAGGTTTCTATCTGAGCTTTCGCCTTTGCTTGAGCTAACCTGACTACGAGCTGTTCCGGTGACTCCCCTGGCTGGGTAGACTCATCGATTCCCGGATCAAAGCTGTCAAAAGCCAGCCGTAATCGTTTAAGGAGTGCCGTTTTATGTGGCGAGGTGGAAGCCAGAATCAGTCGCGGTTTGTTATGAATCGAAGATTGCGTAGTGCCCATCCTCAATGAGTTTACCTGAATGTCGCATACGTTATACGCATTCTCCCCGATATTCGGCTTCACCGCGGTCGCTCTATTCAGCCGGCCAGTGTCTTAACTCCTTGGTAGTATTATGGTTTTTGACACATTGCCGCGTGCACTATAATATGGCCTGACAATGCTGCACTGCCTGCCGGTAACAATTGACCCGTTGCATCTTGCGGAGGTTGGGAGCACCCTTTGCGGGCGTCTTGGCCTTCATCGGATGGCACGTCTCAGGCCAAGCCTCTATAAAGCTGAAGGCGAGGTCGAGATCGCATTGGAGTTTGGTAAGGACTCCGAGGGGTATTCTTGTTTGACGGGCCAGCTGATGGCTTCTGTACAAGTTGTATGTCAGCGTTGCTTACAACCCATGCAACTGTCGGTCGAAGGTGATATCAGATTGGGGCTTGTTTCGAGTGCTGAAGCGGCTGCACAGTTACCGGCGTACTATGAGCCGCTCATCGTCACAGAAAAGGCAATGTCGTTAGCGGAGATCATTGAAGACGAACTGATATTGGCCTTACCCATTTCACCAATACATTCTCAGGATGTATGTCTAGCCGGTAGTGCCTTCGAGCATGAGCAGGCTCCCCCTTATTCTCGCCCATTTGATGCATTGTCAGTATTGAAGCACAGTCATCGTACCGATTAAAAGGAGACCAGAGACCAATGGCCGTACAAAAAAAGCGCAAGACGCCGTCTAAACGTGACATGCGTCGCGCCCACGATGCTTTGACACCACCAACTATCAGTATCGAGCCAAAAACAGGTGAAATCCATCTGCGTCACCATATTAGTCCCGATGGCTATTATCGCGGCCGCAAAGTGATCGCTACCCCGGGTGAAAAAGAATAAAATTTCCGACGCCGCAAGTACGAATCGATTTTGCATCACAGACTATATGAGTCAACATTATTCCTGGCTTTCAAGCCTTTCCTTTATGTGCAGGCATGTTCTTCGCTCTGCCATCCTGGTATCAGTTGACTGCAGCTTTCGACAATGGTTGTCATTTGTTGGTAGGACCCAAAGCGTTCTATTCTCCGTTTTTTGGGGGCGCGAATTCGTAAAATGCGCTCCTCCAACATCTCTGAGATCCTAAGCTTATCTTTGCAGGTTCATAGAAAGCCCATGCACGACAACAGCCAATTTTATATGTTGTTAGCCTGGTATAGAGGCAAACATTGAAACCTTCCATCGCCCTAGATGCAATGGGTGGCGATCACGGCCCCGCCGCGGTAATTCCGGCCGCATTGCATATGCTGAAAAAGCACAGCGATTTGCAGCTAATTCTTGTCGGCCACCAAGACATCTTGCGACAAACCTTGCGCGATAACCATGCGAATGAAGAGGAGCGACTTATAATTCATCACGCATCTCAACGTGTGCAAATGAATGATCTGCCTGCTCAGGCGCTGAGGAACAAAAAAGATTCTTCAATGAGGGTCGCAATCAACCTCGTACACGATGGAGTTGCACATGCCTGTGTCAGTGCCGGGAACACTGGAGCACTCATGGCAACGGCTCGATTCGTGTTGAAAACGTTACCCGGGATTGATAGGCCGGCGTTTTGTACGATGATGCCAGCGATTAATGGGCACACCCACCTACTTGATCTTGGTGCAAATGTCGATTCAACCTCAGAACAGTTGTTTCAGTTTGCCGTCATGGGTGCCGTTCTGACAAGCGCAGTAGACAATAGCCCCGATCCGCAGGTTGCCTTGCTAAATGTCGGAGAAGAAGACATGAAAGGTAATGAACGAGTAAAGGAAACAGCGGCGTTGTTAATGGAGAGTGATCTGAACTATGTCGGATTCGTTGAAGGTACGGATATCTTTAAAGGTATAGTGGATGTCATCGTATGCGATGGTTTTGTAGGAAATGTTGCAATAAAAGCCAGCGAAGGTGTAGCAGAGATGATCGCTCATTATGCTAAAGAAGAATTTGAAAAATCGATCTATGGCCGACTTGTCGCCCTATTTTCAAGGCCGGTGATAAAGTCACTACGCCGAAAAACTGACCCGCGCCGCTATAACGGGGCGAGTCTACTTGGTTTGCGTGGGATAGTTATAAAGAGTCACGGCAGAGCCGATAAAGTTTCTTTTGCCCATGCAATTCAAGAAGCGATAATTGAGGTTCAAAAAAATGTACCCAACCGAATTAGTTCACTGCTCAAGTCGCTACTGATAGAAAGGCAGGCAGTTTGAATTACTCCCGTATCTGTGGCATAGGCAGCTATCTGCCAGAACGCATATTGACTAATGCCGAACTCGAAAAGATGGTGGATACCTCTGACAAGTGGATTTCAATGCGAACCGGTGTGCGTAAGCGCCACATTGCAGCTGAGGATGAAACCACGTGTGATCTTGCCGAACATGCCGCACGCCGCGCCATCGAAGCTGCCAGCATCACGGCGAATGACGTAGATCTCATCGTGGTTGGTACAACGACACCCGACATGGTTTTTCCAAGTACGGCTTGCCTTTTGCAGCAGCGTCTTAATATCCATGGTTGTGCAGCTTTTGATATCCAGGCGGTATGCACCGGTTTTATATATGCGCTTGACATTGCTGATAAGTTCATTAAGACCGGTGCCGCAAAACGGGCCCTGGTGGTTGGCGCCGAGACCCTATCTCGCATTGTCGATTGGACCGATCGGAGTACCTGTGTCTTATTCGGGGATGGCGCTGGTGCGGTGGTGCTGGAGGCCAGCGACGAACCAGGTATCATTTCGTCTCATTTGCATGCTGATGGAAAATATCAGGAACTTTTAATTGTGCCCTCAGGCATTTCTAAGGGATACGATCGCGTCCAAAATGGTACTGCCTATATCAAGATGCAGGGCAATGAGGTGTTCAAGGTTGCCGTGAATACACTCAGCCGAATCGTAGATGAGACACTTACGGCAAATGATATGAAAAAAGAGGACTTAGATTGGTTAGTGCCACATCAGGCGAACATACGCATTATCAGCGCTACGGCTAAAAAGCTTAATATACCCATGGACCGTGTGGTGGTAACGATCGATCAACACGCCAACACATCGGCTGCGTCTGTACCCCTGGCCTTGGACACTGCTGTACAAGACGGCCGCATCAAACGTGGGGAGATCCTCTTGCTTGAGGCATTCGGAGGCGGGTTTACCTGGGGTTCAACCCTTCTTCGATATTAGACCATCGATCAATCCAGTATGGCACTTGGCATTGTCTTTCCCGGGCAGGGCTCACAATCCGTCGGTATGTTAGATGAGCTTGGTAGCGATCATCCACAGATAAAAGAGACATTTACCGAGGCCTCTGAGGTGCTTGGATATGACCTTTGGCACCTAGTGATTGACGGGCCGGCGGACGAACTAAATCGTACCGAAAACACGCAGCCGGCCATGTTAGCCGCCGGGGTAGCCGTATGGCGCATCTGGTTAAAGAGAGGCGGGCAGCTCCCAGCCAGGGTGGCGGGGCACAGTCTGGGTGAATACACTGCCTTGGTGTGCGCTAATGCCCTGCCATTCGAGGATGCCTTGATCCTGGTTGCTGATCGGGGCGCCTACATGCAAAATGCCGTCCCAAACGGGACTGGCGCCATGGCGGCTATATTAGGGCTCGATGACGCACAGGTTATTGATGTATGTCAGCAGGCCGCACAAGGAGAGGTCGTTTCTGCCGCGAACTTTAATTCGCCCGGGCAGGTTGTAATAGCAGGCCATGTACAGGCGGTTCAACGTGCTTTGCAAACGGCGCGCGCAAGTGGCGCCAAGCGTGCTGTGATGCTCGCAGTGAGCGTCCCATCCCATTGTGAACTGATGATTCCTGCCGCAGATCTCCTTGCGGAGCGGCTCCGCAACATACCCCTTGAAAGTCCATCAATCCCCGTGATTCATAATGTGGATACTTCAATTCGCAATGAGCCTGAAGCCATCACACAGGCGTTGGTGAAACAGCTTTACCATCCAGTGTGTTGGGTAGGAACGATTCAAAAGATGGTGCATAGTGGCGTCGACCGGATTATCGAGTGCGGCCCTGGCAAGGTATTGACTGGACTTAATAAGCGCATAGATCGACATCTCCACAGCCTACCGTTATCCAATCCTGCAAGCCTCGCTGAGGCATTAACACATGCATCGGCATCGTAGGGCGTCACGGTGACACTGAAGGATCAGATTGCCCTGGTCACAGGATCAAGCCGTGGAATTGGTCAAGCGGTTGCACTTGAACTTGGACGCCAAGGTGCGTTCGTCATCGGTACGGCAACGTCAGCAAAGGGACTGCGTAGTATTGAAATCACCCTCAATGATCATGGAATTGCGGGCAAGGCCCTTGTGTTAGACGTGGCTGATCCCCAGTCAGTCGCTTCCGTTACGCAGACGCTCGCTGCCGAAGAACACACGCCTACGATCCTTGTGAACAACGCTGGCATCACACGTGATAATGTTCTTGTACGTATGAGCGAAGAAGAGTGGACGTCGGTCATTAATACCAATTTAACCTCGGTTTACCGGCTTTGTAAGGCCTATTTGCGCACCATGATGAAGGCACGTAATGGGCGGATCATCAATATGACGTCGGTGGTAGGGCTATCAGGCAATGCTGGGCAGGTAAATTATGCCGCTGCAAAAGCGGGGATTATCGGTTTAACCCGGGCGCTGGCGAGAGAAGTCGCCTCGCGGGGCATCACCGTCAATGCCGTTGCACCAGGATTTATCGATACGGATATGACGCGTAACCTCTCGGACAGCCAGCGCAGTGCAATACTTGAGCAGATCCCTTTGAACCGTCTTGGACAGACAAGTGAGGTTGCTGCGACCGTGGCCTTTTTGGCGTCCCCCGCCGCGGCCTACATTACGGGTGAGGTGGTGAACATTAACGGCGGTATGTACATGGGTTAGCTATGTAACATTTTTCATTAAATGTATTATTTAACAATATGATTGTAAAACATTAACCAAGGTCCACTTTGTGTCGCTTGCAAGTTAACGTGTTTTCACTAAACTTAGACCTCGCAGTTTTGCCTGCGCATCATTGAGGGAGGATTTAGCCGTTATGTCTAGCGTGCAAGAACGTGTCAAGAAGATCGTTGTCGAACAGTTAGGCGTTAAGGAGGAAGAGGTGACGACGGAGGCATCATTCGTAGACGATTTAGGAGCAGATTCCCTTGACACAGTCGAATTGGTGATGGCATTGGAAGAAGAATTTAAAACAGAAATTCCGGATGAAGAGGCCGAGAAGATTACAACAGTGGAGCAAGCAATCGATTATATCTCTGCAAATTTGGAGTAACGACTTACAAATCCACCAGGGGGCCGCGTTCACTGTGTATGAGGCGCGGCCTTTTGTTTTGTGTAAATCGAGTATTTTGACATGAGTAAAAGACGTGTAATGGTAACCGGCCTTGGCTTGATAACCCCAGTGGGTAATACGGTTGAGTCCACTTGGAACAATCTATTAGCCGGCCGAAGCGGTATCGCTCCAATTACACATTTTGATACTTCGGAGTTTACGGTCCGATTTGGCGGTTCTATTAAGGATTTCGACGTAACTCAATATCTTTCCCCCAAGGATGCCAGAAAAATGGACCTGTTCATCCATTATGGGATGGCGGCTGGCATACAAGCAATTGAAGATGCCGCTCTGGAAATAACTGAAAAAAACGCTGAACGTATTGGTGTTGCTATTGGTTCAGGTATTGGTGGTTTGCCAAGTATCGAGAACGGACACAATACGTATTTGCAAAGCGGTCCAAAAAAAATGTCACCATTCTATATTCCAAGCAGCATCATCAATATGATCTCAGGAAATTTATCTATCAAGTTCGGCCTCAAAGGGCCGACTTATGCCATCGTTAGTGCCTGCTCGACCGGTACACACAACATCGGTGATGCGGCGCGTATGATCAAATATGGCGACGCAGACGTTATGATTGCTGGCGGAGCAGAGATGGCTACGTCGCCAACTGGGTTAGGTGGGTTCGCTGCCGCACGAGCGCTATCACAGCGCAATGATGAACCCGAAACTGCCAGTCGGCCGTGGGACAAAGACCGCGACGGCTTTGTTCTGAGCGATGGTGCGGGTGTCATTGTATTAGAGGAGTATGAGCATGCAAAAACGCGTGGGGCGCAGATCTACGGGGAGCTAATCGGCTATGGAATGAGCAGCGATGCCTATCACGTTACGGCGCCACCGGAAGGCGGAGAAGGGGCGGTTCGCTGTATAGAAAATGCACTCCGCGATGCTGAAATCAACCCCGAGCAAGTCGATTATATTAATGCGCACGGCACGTCGACGCCTCTTGGCGACAGGGTAGAGACCGAAGCTGTCAAGACAGTGTTTGGCGATCACGCTTATTGTCTTGCTGTAAGTTCAACGAAGTCCATGATCGGGCATCTGTTAGGCGCAGCGGGTGGCGTCGAAGCTATCTTTTCGCTGCTATCAATTCAGGATCAGGTCGCACCGCCAACGACTAATCTATTTACACCGGATCCTGACTGCGACTTGGACTACGTCCCAAATGAAGCTCGCAAGATGAAGATCGACGTTGTACTCTCGAACTCTTTCGGCTTTGGGGGAACAAACAGTACGCTTGTCTTTAAACGTTTGACTTGAGCATTGCAGTGAGTGTCATCAGCAGGGCATTGCTATCTTCCCGTCACCCAAGGCCGCTGCAACGTTGTCTGATAATCTCTTTGAAGCGTCTTTGAAAAGCGCCGCTGTATTGTCAACATAACTATCTGCCTATTCCGCGTTCTCAAAAGGACAAGGAGATTGGTTTGGTCCTCATAAACGGAACACCTTGCGAATATATTGCCGTTCATGAGCGAGGTCTACATTACGGTGATGGTCTATTTGAGACGATGCCGGTGGTCGATGGGAAGCCCCTGTGTTGGGAACGACATATTAACCGTCTTCATCACGCCTGCGAGCGGTTGCGCATTCCATTTCCCGGTGAACGATTGCTTGTTGACGAGGCACAGCAAGTGTGTGCCGCAGTTAAACACGGTGTCTTAAAGATCATTCTTACGCGGGGAAGCGGCGCTCGCGGCTATCGTGCGCCCATCGACGCCGAACCCACCCGCATCATTGCGGAGTACCCCTGGCCGAATTATCCACAGGCGTATTACACCCACGGCATTACGGTCCGTTTGTGCGATACGCGCTTAGGCCGTAACAAGGATCTTGCTGGCATCAAGCACCTGAATCGATTGGAGCAAGTGCTTGCCCGTAGTGAGTGGGACGATCCCTCTGTAGCAGAAGGATTAATGCTGGACACTGAGGATTATGTCATTGAAGGCACGATGACCAATCTTTTTATGGTATCAAATGAGGAACTCGTCACGCCTGACTTAATGTTCTGCGGTATCGCTGGCGTGATGCGGAGCCTTGTGATAGATGCTGCGCCCAAACTTGGAATAGCATTAAAAGTAACGAATTTACGTCTAGGGGATCTAATGAGCGCGGAAGAGGTATTTTTATGTAACAGTGTAGTTGGCATATGGGTAGTAAGGCAACTCGACCAACACGAATATCCTTTTGGTAGTCTGGCAAACCGGATGATCGAGCACCTTCACGAAGAAAGGGTTTTAGCAATTGGCTGAAACGCGCCATGTTGCAATCACAATCTTAGCCATTTCCCTTTTATTGGCAGGCTTTTTCGGAGTTTGGCTTTGGACAGACGTTCAGCGTGCAATGAACACCCCGATTGCATTAGATCATTCTTCCCTGAGATACGCCATTAAGCCCGGCATGACCCTCCGAGCCGTGGCATATGAGCTGGCTGATCTTGGCGTACTTAAACATCCCAATTACATGATTTTGGTGGGACGCTTACAGGGCAACGAAGGGGAAATCAAAGTAGGCGAATATGAATTTAGCCCGGCTTCAACACCATTACAGATGCTAGATGACTTCGTTAAAGGGAAGGTGCTTCAATATGCTTTAAGACTCATTGAGGGATGGACTTTCTCAGAGGTCCTGGCGGCTGTCAAAAACGATGAATATTTGATTCATCATCTAACGGACTATGATCACGAAGCGGTCATGACCAAACTGGGCCAACCTGGCGTTCACCCGGAAGGGCGATTTTTCCCCGATACCTATTTTTTCCCCTTGGGCACCACAGACATCGATTTTCTGCTGTGGGCGCAAAAGACGATGGATGAAGTCCTCGCCGAAGAATGGACACGACGGGATTTCGATCTGCCGTATAATTCGCCTTATGCAGCATTAATTATGGCATCAATCATAGAAAAGGAGACGGGTGTAGCCGAGGAACGTTCTAAAATCAGTGGCGTTTTTGTGCGGCGACTGCAGCGCGGCATGAAGCTGCAAACAGATCCAACCGTGATCTACGCCCTTGGAGATCAATTCGAAGGTAACATCAAGCGAACACACCTGGACATTGACAGCCCCTATAATACTTATCGCAACCGAGGTCTTACGCCGACCCCCATTGCAATGCCGGGCGCGGATTCTATCCATGCAGCCCTACATCCTGCGGCGGGTGACGCCCTCTATTTCGTCTCGAAAGGTGACGGCACCCACCATTTTTCAGGATCACTCGCTGAGCACAAGCAAGCAGTGAAAAAATATCAATTAAATAGTATGTCTATAACGCGCGAATAATATATTAAAGACAGCGACCCCCAGAAAATGGGTTATTTTATTACACTTGAAGGTATAGAAGGGGCAGGGAAGAGTACTAACGCAAGATTGCTCAGTGAGCACATTGAGCAATCCGGCAGGCAAGTTCTGTTAACAAGAGAACCGGGTGGCACGCAGGTTGGTGAGACCATACGAACTTTATTATTGGACAGCCACCAACTGAATATCACAGCGGATACAGAGTTACTATTGATGTTCGCTGCTCGTGCCGAGCATTTAGATAAGGCGATCAAACCTGCATTGTGCGCGGGTAAGGTCGTTGTATGTGACCGCTTTACGGATGCGAGTTATGCATACCAGGGCCATGGAAGGAGTATTCCCACAGAACGCATATCAGTTTTGGAATCCTGGGTACAAGGCGATCTAAAACCTGATCTGACCCTCCTGTTAGATGTGCCGGTAGAAATTGGAATCAAGCGCATTAGCGCGCGCGGCAGTGCAGATCGCTTTGAGCGCGAGAGAGCAGAATTTTTCGAAGCAGTCCGTGACTGCTACATATCTCTTGCGAAGACTGACGCTGAACGGATCCGAATCATTGATGCTACGTTGCCGCTGTCTGAGGTACAGGCCAAAATTCGATCACTTGTTGACAGTGTGCTGACATGACTGAGATCTTGCCTTGGCATAAAGGCGCGTGGGAGACTCTTCTGGAAGCCCGCCGCGCAGGCCGATTTCCTCACGCATTGTTGCTCACTGGTCCGAGGGGCATCGGGCTCGGTCAATTTTCAAGACAACTGGCCGCAGGCTTGTTGTGCCGTGAGCCGCTTGCGAATGGATTGGCGTGTCATGCTTGTAAGGCGTGTCGGCTGATTGAAGCGGGCTACCATCCCGATCTCTTTATCGCGATGCCAGAAGCGGAGGGCAAACCAATCAAGATCGATCAGATCCGGGAATTGATCGAGTTCGTCAGTCTAAAAAGCCAATACGAACGCGACAAAATAGGCATTATCGATCCAGCGGATGCGATGAATCGAAATGCCGCCAACAGTTTGCTGAAGACCTTGGAAGAACCACCGCCTCAGTCGCGCATGTTACTGCTTAGCCACCGGCCATCATTTCTTCCGGTTACCGTCCGAAGCCGATGTCAACGGGTTGACCTCATTGCTTCGCCACGATCTGAAGTGATCGCATGGCTTGCGAGCCGGATGAAGGCGCCGCACGAACCGGAGGACCTGCTTTCGCTGGCAGGCAATGGGCCACTCGGGGCCCTGAGAATGCTGGAAGAAGGGGCCTACACCCTGCCACAGGCGCTTCTCGACGACTTAGAAGCCCTATCGCTAAAGCGGTCGGATCCGGTGACGATCGCACAAAAATGGCTCAGCGTTGGGCCAGCTGAAGTGATTGGGTGCTTAATGAGGCTCACAGTCGACATGGCGCGCCTGAAACTGACAGCGGATCCGCCAACCCTTACTAACAGAAGCGCTCGGAACCGCTTGAAAGTATTGATAAAACCGCTAGACTTAACTCAGGTATTGGATTGCTACGAGCGGCTATCGCAGCATCACGTGCTACTAAGCGGCTATTCCAACGTAAATGCTCAAAGTCTGCTAGAAGACGTTACCATTCAGTGGGCGGAGTATAGAGACACCAACGAGAGGAGCATCTTGTGACCGCAACTGCTGGCCGAGATCCACGTCAAGGTATTTTATCGCTCACTATTCGCGATAAGAGTGCTTTGTATGCAGCGTATATGCCGTTTATTAAGAATGGCGGCCTGTTTATCCCTACGGCGAAGAAATACAAGATCGGGGATGAGGTCTTCCTCTTGTTGACGCTGATGGACAGCAAGGAAAAGCTACCCGTTGCCGGTCGTGTGGTGTGGATTACCCCTGTCGGCGCCCAGGGCAACAAGAGTGCGGGCATTGGTGTCCAGTTCAGTGAGCTGGATAAGGGTGCAACGCGCAATAAGATCGAAACCCAGCTAGCCGGTGCCCTGAAGTCCGATAGAAACACCCACACGATGTAATGGCGGGCTTGTTAGTCGACTCGCACTGCCACCTTCCTCTCCTAGACTTACATGACCTTGGCGGCAGCCTAGATGCTGTGCTCTCCAGTGCACGTGAGTTCGGTGTTGGCCACTTCCTATGCGTCTCGGTTGATCTCGCCAGTTTCCCTGACGTGCTGCGTCTGGCGCACACGTATGACAACGTTTTCGCATCCGTAGGTGTCCATCCAAACGCCGAGGCAGGAGAAGAGCCCACCGCCGACGAACTCGCCCAACACGCGTCCGACGCACGCGTCATTGCCATTGGCGAGACAGGGCTTGATTACTATCGCAGCACAGGCGAGCTGGATTGGCAACGGGATCGGTTACGGATCCACATTGCCGCCGCAAAAAAAGCTCGTAAGCCATTGATTATACATATGCGGGAAGCCGCACAAGACCTGCTGTGCATCCTGGAAGAGGAGGGCGCCGAGAAGGTCGGTGGCGTGATGCACTGCTTCACGGGGGACAACGATACCGCCCAGCGGGCCATGGCGATGAATTTCTATATCTCCTTCTCCGGCATCGTTACCTTTAAGAACGCCACGGCGCTGCAGGAAGTTGCCGCCGGGATACCGCTTGAGCGCTTGCTCGTTGAAACGGATGCGCCGTATTTGGCCCCCGTTCCGCACCGTGGCCAACAGAACCAACCGGCGTATGCGCGGCACGTGGCTGAGTCCCTTGCTCAGCTCCGGAATATGCGGTTTGCTGAGCTCGCCGAGGCCACGACCCAGAACTTCTTTGCGCTCTTCAAAGGCGCGCTGCCCTGATCCCGGGGGGACCCTACAGGGCAAGGAGACACTCAAGGGCCCGGTCGAGCTTGGCTCTTGGCGTGTAGAAATGCGGGGAAAAGCGGATCGCGCCTTGGCGCAGCGCGCAGATAACGCCGGATTGTGTGAGCTTCCGATGAACCGTTTTTAGGTCCACCGTTTCTGGGCGAAAAGCGACGATGCCCGCATAGCGCCCCGGCGCCTTCGGGGTTCGCAAGGTAAACTGACTTTTAGAACCAATAACATCAATAAGATATGATGAATTCTTAAGAACATTTCTCTCAATCTGCTCCATGCCAATCTCCTGGAAAAGGGTGAGACTGGCGGATAAGGCGTGGACGCCCAGCATATTGGGGCTGCCGCATTCGAAACGACGCGCCGTAGGCGCCACTCGCCAGTCCCGCCGGTCGTAATCAAGATAATCTTCGGTCATATGCCAACCATATTCGTTAAGGTTCAGCCGCTCGCGCAATGCGCTCCGGCAATAAAAGAGCGCCAAGCCCTCCGGTCCCATCATCCATTTATGCCCATCGGCCATGACGAAATCAGCTTTAACAGCCTGCACATCAAAGCGCACGGCGCCCAAGCTCTGAATCGCATCGACACAAAATAAGATATTGTTGTCGCTGCAGAAATTGCCTAGCTCGCTGAGATTAAGCTGTATCCCCGAGCCGTACTGCACTGAGCTGATTGTCAGTAGGTGCGTGTTCTCGTCACAAGCGGCGATGAGCGCTTGTTCAGGTTCCTTAACTCCTTCGATGGCGACTTCGCGAAATTCGACGCCCAAGGGCGCCAGCGCCTGCCAAACGATGCGATTTGAGGAAAATTCCTGGTCGCTGGAGACGATATTCTGCCCACGTTGCCAGTTGAGGCCACTGGCGACAAACGACAGGGCTTCCGAGGTATTTTTTAAAAGCGCAATATCGTCGGCCGACGGGGCGTTAATCAGCGCCGCCAGCTGCTCGCGCAGCCCCGTCTCCTGCGCGATCCAGGCGGAATAGTTCAGTGCGCCACGAGTAATGTTCTCCCGGGCAAATTCCTCGATGGCACGGGCGGCACGCCGCGGCCAAGGCGAAACACCCGCGTGATTGAGATAGATGACGTCATCGGGTTGCGGGAACTCAATCTCAAGCTTCACAGAGGCCATGATTCACGACGTCATCCGAGGACCGGTCGGCATTCTAGCAGGGAACCCCATCTTCAGCAGCCAGCGCACGGCGGAAATCGCCGCCCTGGATTTCGCATGTGCCGTGGGCGAAAATCGCCGCTAAAGTACGAACACGGCTCATGCTAAATAAGTCCGTCATCCCCGAACCGGACACGGAGGGCGCGGGGTCGGTCTATGCAACCTGAAATCTGCAGTGCAGTCACGGAAATCATGGGAAAGGGGGTATTTTAGGCGGCTTCGAGTCGACCCATAAGAACAGCTAAAAGGCCGAAGGGGTATATGGGCATCGGCAATGGGCACTTGTTGAGGGGGCATCACCTTGGCTACTTCGCATAATGTATATTATGTTAAATCACAATCCTATCCAACGGCGCTCATCTAAAGCCGTACACATCACCCAAAGAAACCAAACCAGGCTGCCCCCCTTCAGCTATCCAGTCGGCCGTTACCGCCACCAACGTCTGTGATGTGAAGGGAGTCTCAAACTCCAGCAATACAATAAGCTAGAATACTCTCTAACGACAGAACATGAAGTTTTGGGCGGGGCTACGTCCCTGTTAAGCAACCGCCCCATGGGGCTCACAACAAAATCTGATGGTGACAGCCTACCGACAAGGGGCCAAAGCCCCCTTTTGGACCAAGCTCGCCGGCCTTCTCGTCGTGATCGCAAGCTTCAGTGCTACCCCATTACATGCCGCGCCCCCCGAACCGGAACCCGACGCGCAGCCAACGCCTGCGGGGGAAACCGAACCGACAGTGCCTGAAGCACCCGCACCCGACCCAGCGCCCCCCCGCGTGCCACCCCCAGAGACCTCAGAGCCCGGCCTAGAAGAGACAGAAGAGCCAACGGAGGACCTTGGCGAGGCGGCCCCGGAGGGCCCAGAATCCTACATCGACCAGCTTATTGGCGAGGAGCTCACTGAGGAGGAGTTGGAAGCGCTGGATGCCGAGGAACTGGCCGTCCCTGGCGTCGGCAGGGAGTCCCTGACCATGGAATACCGCTTGTTTCACCAAAATATCACCGATATTGACCCCGAATTTGAAAACGGCCTGGCGGCCTTCTGGCGGCGCGAAACTGTGAACTACGGGCACCTCAGTGTGGATGTCTTGGGTAAATACGTCATCAATGACCTCAGGGAGGATGGCGAGAATCGCACCGGTGCGAGCTTTACCCTCCGACAGGACGAGTTTGCCCTGACGAATCGCTTGCTGATGGATAACTTCCTTGGGGATGCCCGCGCCGTCACCAATCCGCTCATGAGCCAAAGCTTCCGGTTTCAACTGCCCTCCTCCATCATCCGTGGCGGCAGCAGCGCCCTCTACAGCGACAAGACGGAATTTCGCGTCACAGGTGGCCAGGTCGGCCGCCTCGACGGCATCGCCACACCCACCTTTGAAAACCAGGGCGACACCCTCTGGGGGCTTGGCCTAACCCATGAGTTTGAGAAAAACATGAGTTTTGGGCTGCAGGGCTGGTCCTTGATCGACAACCCACAAATTCCCAATCACGAAAGCGTCGCTGGCGCCATCCAGTACGACAACGCCGAGGCCCGGCAACGTCACCAGTTGCATAGCCTCTATGACACCACGGGCAACTGGGGCGCGTGGTACGACGGCGACAGCTGGGTCAAGCGCTGGCGGCACCGCTATGGGCTGTTTCGCTTCGACCCCGGGCTCTTGTGGACCGACGTGCAGATCGTCAATGATCGCCAGGGGCTCTACTGGCGCGGTGAGAAGCGGACCTTCCGGCGTAACTGGAGCGCCGCTATCGACTATGTCGAGACCAACATTGACGCGGATCCAACGCTGGCCGGGCAAGAACTCTACACCGGCTTTCTCAGCACCGGCTGGCGCGTACGTCGCAAGACCCAGTTAGGCGGGATCGTGAATCTCGCTTTTCGGCGCCCCGGCGAGGGGCTGCCCTCGGATTCAACAGACGCCTATCGGGTGACGGGCTTTATCGACCAGGGGTCCCGGTTCGGTCAGAGCCGCCTCCAGCTCGTCCTCGGTAAAACAATAAATGATCAGAATCCAGACATCGACAACTACCAGATCACCTGGGACCAGGGTTGGGCGGTCCCGAGCACCCATCGCCTCGGTACCACCGTCTCCTATGAACGCGAGGAGGAAAACGGTGATAACACCGACCGCACGACGCTGCAAAGCACCTATGCCCGCGACATCACGGCCAACCTCAATGTCAATGGCAGCGTCAACTTCGTGATGGTGGACGGCGATACCGCAGGTGAGAACCGGGCGCTGAACTTCAATTTCGGGCTCTTCTGGCAATTCTTCAGGAACTGGTCGGCGAACTTCTCCATCAACTACGACCGCAACGTCACAGAACCGCCTGCCGGGGCTCGCCTGACCCTGGAGGACACGCGCATATTCTTCACGCTGAGGCGCACCCAGGTCGGTGGCGGTGCGCCGCGGGTGTACGGGCGCCAAACCGGCGAGCATGGCAAGGGCCGCCTGGTGGGCCGGGTCTTTATGGATGAGAATCGTGACGGGCGGTGGCAGCCGAGCGAGCCGGGCATCCCAGGGCTGACCGTTTATCTGGACGGGCGTTTCGCAGGCCAGACGGACCCCGATGGCCGCTACGAGATCTGGCCGGTGGCCGCTGGCGAGCATCAGGTGTTTATTGCGCTCGAAGACGTACCGCTCCCCTGGGGGCTCGTGGAGGAAACACCGAGACGCTTCCAGGTCCTGGTCCGCGATGCCACCGAGATCGATTTCCCGCTGGTGAGGCTCGACCAGTAGGCCCTTCTCCCCCCTATTCCAGCACGGCATCAATATTGATGCTGCCCCCGTCCCATTCGATGGGTCCCTTGAGCTTCATGGGCATCTTGAACGCAACCGCCTTATCACTGTCTTCAATGTCCGCCGGCCAGAGCGGTATGGCCCGGGTCGCCCCGGGCAGGATGGGGGATGGCGAGACCACCAGGTCCAGCAATTGACCGTTGGCATCTTCGGCTTCCAGTAGCCCTGCCGGGCGTCCATGGGCATTGCCAGCGTTGTGAAAGACGGCCACCGGTACCGGGCGCCCGTCCACCTCTTGGAGGCGGACTTCCTGAAACTGAAGATTCGGCTTGGCATCGCCCACGCCCACATAGACGACTATTGCGATCTGGCCTGCGATGGGAAAGCGAATATCCCCCATCTCGGCGAAGATGTCGGCCTCCGGTGGCGGGGCCACCAGGATTGCAAAGCGGCACTCGCCGGCCGGGGCATCCGGTGGAATATGGACCTCAAAGCGGTAGTTTTTACGCCCCCCCGGGGGAAGCTTTAGACGGCGTCGTTCGATGCGCACCCAGGGACGGCAGCTGCCGGGCTGCAGGGCTTCGGGATGGATGATGATGCCGCCCTCCTTGTTGAGGTCCCAATCGGCAGTCCGCAACACATACTCCCCGATGTCATTGCCGGCATTGCCGATCTGCACCACCTCCCGAACCTTCTCACCGGGTTTGCCCTGCAACTCAAAACGCGGCGGCGAGATGATGGCGGCAAACTCGCCTGCAAACAGGGCCTCTGGGACCATGGACGCGGCCACCAGCAGCACCAGCGCTGCGATGCGGACCTGACACACGATTTCTGTTTTCAATTTAATCGACGTCGATCTCATAAATCGGGTCAAAACTGAGCGGCACCACTAAATCGCGGGAATCAATATACATGGTAAAGTCGAAGATATCCGTCATCAGGGGTGCCGGGATCGGGCCTTCGAAGATCTGGTGGCGATTGCCCGCCACCACCGATCCATTGTTAAAGATGCCCTGCGTCTTCCACTCCAAGCGGATGGCGTTGGGGCTCCTCAAACCCCGGAT
>JAPUIX010000013.1 GCA_027296625.1 Gammaproteobacteria bacterium
GTCCCAGCTACCGGACTGGATATACAGGTATATCAATCCAACCAGCATGAACACCGAACCGAGAAAGGTGTATAAAAAGAACTTGATGGTTGCATAGACCCGACGCGGCCCGCCCCATATACCGATCACCAGGAACATCGGTATCAGCATGGCTTCAAAAAACACGTAGAAAAGCAGGCCATCGAGGGCAGAAAACACACCGATCATCAAACCTTCCATCACCAGGAAGTTAGCCATATATTGATTGACGTTTTTCTGAATTGAGCTCCAGCCTGCGATCACCACCAGCACGCCAAAGAATAGCGTTAGCAGTATCAACGGTGCGGAAAAGCCGTCGACGCCCAGGTAATACTGGATATTGAAGGTTTCGATCCAGGGCCGCAACTCGACAAATTGCATGCTGGCCGTGGCAGTATCAAACGAAAAGAACAGCGGCAAGCCCAACACAAATGTTGCGGATGAGATGACCAGCGCCAGCCCCTTTGCCATCGCTGGACGGTGCGCACCGGCCATCACCACGACCACTGCACCCATGATGGGCAACCAGATTAATGTACTGAGGAGAAATCCGTGCGAAGTCTCATTCATCATCGCGGTACCATCGCTACCCAGACTGCCAATATTCCAATCAGTCCGATAATCATGGCAAACGCATAGTCATACAGTAATCCGGTTTGCCAGCGACGTGCCCGCGCTGCCAGCCACTCAACCACGCGCGCCGAGCCATTGACAATACCGTTATCAATAAAGCCCGCGTCAGCCTTATGCCACAGGTTTTGTCCCAGTCTGATACTGCCTTGTGCAAAGACTTTCTGGTAGAACTCATCAAAGTAATATTTGTGATCAAGCAGGCGATACAAAAATGGCATGCGGTTTCGTAGCCTGTCTGCAATCGCCGGTCTGAACAAATATATCAGGGTCGACAAGGCCAGACCGGTGATCATCAACCAGAATGGCAGGGTTTGTATCGCGTGCATGGCCATGGCCGTTGCGCCATGAAAGTGTTCACCCAGTTGCGCCAAAACATTGTTTTTCTCGAGCACGAAAATGGAATCGTCGAGCCAGCCACCATACAACACGGGTTCGATGGTCATCCAGCCAATGATGATGGAAGGAATGGCCAGCACTATCAGCGGTATGGTTATAACCAGCGGCGATTCCTTCGGTGCATGCGCAAGCTGCCCCGATGGCGGATGATCACCGGCATCGTGAACTACTTCAAAGCGCTCTTTGCCATGGAATGTGAGGTACAGCAATCTGAAGCTATAGATGGCGGTGACCAGCACGCCGGCAACAACGGCGTAATAAGCCACACCACTACCCCAGCGATGTGAATCCGCTACCGCCTCTATGATCGCATCCTTGGAATAGAAACCGGCAAAAAACGGGAAACCAACCAATGCCAGTGTTCCTATCCATGCTGTAATCCAGGTCACGGGCATATATTTTCTCAAGCCGCCCATGTAGCGCACATCCTGCTCATGGTGCATGGCGATAATGACCGAACCTGCGCCCAGGAACAGCAAGGCCTTGAAGAATGCGTGTGTCATCAGGTGGAAGATGGCTGCTGAATAGGCAGACGCACCCAGTGCAACTGTCATATAACCCAGTTGAGACAGGGTTGAATAAGCAATTACCCGCTTGACATCATTTTGTACGATGCCGATCAAGCCCATGGATAACGCGGTTACCGCACCGGTCAACATGACAAAGCTCAGTGCGGCGTCACTCAATTCAAACAACGGCGACATCCGCGCCACCATGAAAATACCGGCCGTTACCATGGTGGCCGCGTGGATTAACGCGGATATGGGCGTTGGGCCTTCCATGGAATCCGGCAACCACACGTGCAGGGGTACTTGGGCCGACTTACCCATTGCCCCAATGAACAAGAGAACACAGATCACACTCATCAATGACCAATCCGCACCTCGAAAGACTTCGATTGTGGTATTGGCCATACTTGGCGCCTGATGAAATACTTGGGAATAGTCCAGTGTATGGAAATACATCATGATCGCTGCAATGCCCAATACGAATCCAAAATCACCTATGCGATTGGCAAGAAATGCCTTCAGGCTCGCCTGATTCGCCGACTCCCTCTTAAACCAGAATCCAATCAGCAGATACGACACAAGACCTACACCTTCCCAACCGAAAAACAGTTGCAGGAAGTTGTTGGCCATCACCAACATCAGCATAAAGAAGGTAAACAGTGCCGTGTAACTAAAGAATCGTTGGTAGCCGGGATCATCGCGCATGTAACCGATCGTGTAGATATGGATCATCCAGGAGACAAAGCTCACTACCATCATCATCGTCACCGATAGCTTATCGATGAGAAAACCGAGCACAAGGCGGGTATCACCACTGACCAGCCACGTATAGATTGCCTCGTCAAATGGTTCGGCCCCATCAATGACAATGTGCTTGAACGCCACTGATGAAAGGACAAAGGAAATACCAATACCGACGATGGCTACCCAATGGGCGCCGGCGCGCCCAATCCTCCGAGCAAACAGGCCTGCAACGATAGACGCAATTAAGGGCGCAAGAACGACACCGAGATAGACGTGTTGCATATACTCCGCCATCTAACCCTTCAGGGTATCGAGATCGTCCACGTTGATGGTATTTCTGTTGCGGAACAGAACCATGAGGATTGCGAGGCCAATCGCTGACTCCGCCGCCGCAACCGTGAGAATGAAGAATACGAAAACCTGACCGGCGATATCGCCAAGAAAGTAGGAAAAAGCAATGAAATTCATGTTGACAGCAAGCAACATGAGTTCAATGCACATCAACAGAATAATCACGTTTTTGCGGTTCAGAAATATTCCCGCAATACTAAGACAGAAAAGGATGGCACCTAAGACCAAAAAATCTGAAAGCGATAACATTGATTCCATCGAGCTCATCGTTTTCTAACGTCACGTACACACTTTCCTGACTGAAATAACGTGCGCAGTGTTTGGCATCATTAGACTTTCATCCCCGCTTTAAGCCCCAAAAGACTCACCTCTCCCCAAACTGCCGCCTAAGAATTGCGGCAGTGATACTACGCAATTACTGGAAAGACGATTAGCTCTTCTTCTCGCTCGTCATCTTGACTAATTTGACTCTGTCCTCCCTGCGTACTGCGATCTGCACTTCCGGCTTCTGTGCCTTGATATGAGGACGTCTGCGCAGCGTGAGGGCAATTGCAGCAACGATGGCGACCAGCAAGATCGCAGCGGCGATCTCAAATGGGTACACATAGTCCGTGTACAGCACACCGCCCAGTTCCTTGGTGTTACTGTAGTCTGCAGCGTGGCGCGTTGGCGCTTCGAACCGATCGGCACCGAAATAGCGCGGGCCGACCACAAGCGCCATCGACACCACCATCAACAGAAAGACCAGTAAACCAACCGGCAAATATCTCGCAAACCCTTCGCGCAGCGGCGCGAGATTGATGTCTAGCATCATCACGACGAAAAGAAACAACACCATCACTGCGCCCACGTAAACCAACACCAACACGATCGCTAGAAACTCGGCTTCCAGCAGTAGCCATATCGCAGCACTAGTAAAAAAAGCGAGCACAAGAAACAACGCTGCGCGCACTGGATTTCGAACGGTGATCATCATACTCGCGGCGAATATCAGTATCACTGCCAAAGCGTAGAAAATGATTTGTTCAGTCATTATTTACCTATCTTTCTATCGATACGTTGCGTCCATTGCACGGTCTTTAGCGATCTCTTCTTCCATTAAATCTCCTACTTCTAGCAAACGTTCCTTTGTCATCAAGAGGTCTCCACGTTTTTCTCCGTGATATTCAAAAAAGCGTGTTTCAACAATTGCATCGACAGGACACGACTCCTCGCAAAAGCCACAGAAAATGCATTTCGTCAGATCAATATCGTACTGAGTCGTACGGCGGGTACCATCTTCCCGCTCCGCCGACTCGATGGTAATCGCCACGGCTGGACACACGGCTTCGCAAAGCTTGCATGCGATGCATCGCTCCTCGCCATTGGGATAACGCCGTAACGCGTGCAGGCCCCGAAACCGCGGTGATTGAGGCGTTTTCTCCTCCGGGTACTGCACGGTGATCTTGCGGCGAAACAAATGACGGCCTGTTACCCGCAAACCTTGGATTAGCTCCCAGAGCAATAAACTTCTCAAATAGTTTTTAATGGCCTGCATGATGCGACAACTTGTCAATCAAACCAGGGTGGTACTGCTACCATGCTCATCGCGCCAATGACGACTATCCAGGCAATGGTGATGGGAATAAACACCTTCCAACCGAGGCGCATAATTTGATCATAACGATAACGCGGGAAAGTCGCCCGGAACCAAAGAAAGAGAAACAAGAAAATACAGGCCTTCAAGAACAACCAATGCATTCCAGGGCCCAATAAAGCGCCGACGAAGGGGATTTCAAATATCGATGCCGGTAAACCTTCCAGAGGCGACAACCATCCGCCGAGAAATAACACCGCGACCAGTATTGAGATCAGGATCATGTTGGCGTACTCGGCTAGAAAGAAAACGGCGAAGCCCATGCCAGCGTACTCCACATGAAAACCCGCGACGATCTCGGATTCGCCTTCAGCGACGTCAAAGGGAGCACGGTTGGTTTCTGCAACACCGGATACGAAATAGACAACAAAGATTGGTAGCAAGGGCAGCCAGAACCAGTGAAAAATGCTCCCCCGCTGCGCTAGCACGATCTCCTGCAGATTGAGGCTGCCCGCCGCCACGAGCACCCCAACAAGTGCAAAACCCATGGCAATCTCATAGGACACAAGTTGTGCGGCCGCCCGCATCGAACCCAAAAAGGCGTACTTCGAATTGGATGCCCAGCCGGCAATGATCACCCCATATACGCCAAGCGACGTCAACGCGAGTATGTAAAGCAATCCCGCGTTGATATCCGCTAACACCCTCACGTCATCGAACGGGATCACCGCCCAAGCGGCGAGCGTCGGCGCGATGGCCAGAATCGGCGCCAGTAGAAAGAGGTACCGGTTGGCACCCGTTGGCATGATGATTTCCTTGAGAAAGAGCTTGAAGACATCAGCAATAGGCTGTAACCAACCACGGGGACCAACCCGGTTGGGGCCAATTCGCACCTGCATATAGGCGATGATCTTGCGCTCGGCAAAGGTCAAATAAGCAACAGTGAGTATGAGCGGAATCAAGATCGCAATGATCTTAAGCAGAATGATGATGACGATCCGAAGGTCCTCGGGGGATCCCTGCCAAATGCCGCTTAACACCTCAACCATGGCCGTCTCCGATAGACCTCAGTCCCTTTTAAGTGTTACCGGTCCGTACCAGGGGCCGAGTTCCACACTAGCTCGTTGTGCCGCGTGGACAAGCACACAGCCATCTGGCACGCGATCATCGATGCCAACTGGCAGCGTGACGTTGCCATCACCTGCTTGCACTCGAACGTGCTCCCCTTCAACAAGGCCCAATGTGTGCGCCGCATGACCGTTCATATGAAGGGCGCCATCGGCGACATCCCGGGTTTGTTGCAGGGCTGGCGCGCGCCTGACCAAGGGGTCAAGCGAATTCATGGGCACCTCACTGATGCGCTCCAACCCATCAACACGCACACGGAGGCGGGAGGGCAAGCGCCAGCGACCATGAGTCGAGGGCGGCGCCTCACCAACCAACGCCTTTAACTCATCGCGGATCTCGAGCGATGCGTGGTACTCAAACCCCGCGAGTTCAAAAACGTTGCCAAGCACGCGCAACACCTTCCATGCCGGCCGCGCCTCACCGGGCGGAGCCACGACGCCCGCAAAACTCTGCCACGTGCCTTCGGTATTCACATAGCTCCCGGAGGTCTCCGCAAAAAGGGCGATAGGCAGCAGCGCCGAGGCGTAGCGATCCATCTCTGGCGTTTGATACGCCGTCAGTGACACGACAAACTGTGCAGCGTCTAGCGCTTTCAGACTCGCCCGCCCATCCCAGCAATCGAGCTCGGGCTCAATTCCCACGAGCACATAGCCTTTCCGCCCCTGATCCAACATGGCATGCGCGCTCAAGCCCGGCGTCGTGACCGCCTCCCCACCCGGGCCACGATGCGGCAGTGCGCCTGCAAGCCAAGCCCCGGTAGAATTGGCCGCCTCAGCGAGGTACCCAAACGCACAGCCACTTAACTCGGCAACGACGCTTGCGAGCGCACGCAAGCTCGCGGCCTCTACGTGCGCCGCGGCCAAATTCCCCACGAGTACTGTGCCCTGATTGCAGGTCTTGAGCGCCTCTGCAATCCGACGCGCCTCGGCTCCGACCTCGACCCCGGCAAGTAAGTCGCGCAGTCGCCCATCCACCGGGCCATAGGCGCTGCCGTTAAGATCCAAAAGGGCCTTGGCGATGCCCGCGAGCACAACAGGTAACTCGGATGGTGGGGCGATGACCTTCTCTCTGATCGGCAAGTTAAAATCGAAATCGAGCGGGTTGACCAACATGATAGCGGCGCCCCGCATGGCAGCCTTTCGCAAACGATGATTGGCGATCGGCTGTTCCTTCCGTGCGTGGCTGCCAATTAGCAAGGCCGCATCACACTGTTCGAGATCGGCAATCGACTGACCCAACCATGGAAACAATGGGGCGTCTTCTTGATCACTGACATCATACTGACGCAGCCGATGATCCACATTGTGACAACCGATGGCACGCATCAGTTTTTGCAAAAGGTAAAGCTCTTCCAGCGTTGAAGAAGGTGACGCCAGTGCTCCCAATTCATCAGCGCCTTCTGCATCGATGATCTGCTGTATGCCATCCTTAACGAAATCCAGCGCCGTCTCCCAGTCGACCTCGCGCCATTCGCCGTTGTGCTTGATCATCGGCACTGTCAAGCGTTGAGCACTGTAGAGCCCTTCGTAACTGAAGCGATCCCTATCCGAGATCCACATCTCGTTGATCGCCTCGTTCTCTGCCGGAACGACTCGCTTGACCTGGCCTTCCTTGATGTGTACTTGCAGGTTGGATCCAATTGAATCGTGCGGCGCGATGGTCTCGCGTTGGACCATCTCCCAGGCCCTGGCGGAAAAGCGGAACGGTTTCGACGTCAGCGCGCCCACAGGACATAGGTCTATGACGTTGCCCGACAGCTCGGAGACCATGCTCTTTTCGACATAGGTGCCGATCTCCATGTGCTCACTCCGACCGGTCGCGCCGAGTTCCCTGAGTCCCGCAATCTCCTCGCCAAACCGGACACAACGGGTGCAATGGATGCAGCGCGTCATATCCGTCTGCACAAGCGGTCCGATATCCTTATCCTTCACCACTCGCTTCTTCTCTTGATAACGGGAAACAACTCGCCCATATCCGACGGCAAGGTCTTGCAGATCGCACTCGCCCCCCTGATCGCAAATCGGGCAATCAAGCGGGTGGTTAATGAGTAAAAACTCCATCACCGCTTTTTGAGAATCTAATGCGAGCTTGGAACGTGTGTACGCCTTCATGCCTTCTGTTACTGGCGTCGCACAGGCAGGTAACGGTTTAGGGGCCTTCGCAATCTCAACAAGGCACATGCGGCAATTGGCCGCCACGGTTAACTTCTTGTGGTAACAGAAGCGCGGAATATAGATGCCATTGGCATCTGCAATCTCGATCAGCATCGAGCCCCTGCGTGCCTGCAGCGGCTTGCCATCGATCTCGATGTTAACGTGGCTCTCGGTCATATCTCGTGATCATTCCGCGCTAATCACGCCGCCGCATTCGCCCTCAAGCTGCCCGGCCCAACTAAGCACTTCTTGTGGTCGATGTGGTAGGTAAATTCATCGCGAAAGTGTTTGATGAAGCTCTGCACCGGCCAGGCTGCGGCGTCGCCCAGCGCACAAATCGTCCGTCCCTCGATCTTGTTTGCCACATCAATCAGCATGTCCAGCTCTCCATGGCGGCCCTGGCCATTCTCGATTCGGGTTAGGACGCGGTACAGCCAACCTGTCCCCTCGCGACACGGCGTGCACTGCCCACAAGACTCCGAATAGTAGAAACGTGAAATTCGCTGAAGTAGCCGCACCATACAGGTTGTGTCATCCATCACAATGACTGCACCAGAGCCCAACATTGAACCCGCCTTTTGGATCGAGTCATAGTCCATGTTGACTTCCATCATCACGTCGCCCGGCAGCACGGGAACAGACGAGCCGCCCGGAATAACGGCCTTTAGCGCCCTTCCCTCTCGCATACCACCCGCCATCTCTAACAGCTCAGCAAATGAGATCCCTAATCTGACTTCAAAATTCCCTGGACGGTTAACATGGCCACTCACCGAAAACAACTTGGTCCCACCGCTGTTCGGCTTGCCAAGTTCAGCAAACCATTTACTGCCGTTGGTAATAATCATTGGCACAGAGGCAAAAGTTTCCGTGTTATTGATGGTGGTCGGTTTCCCATAAAGACCATGGCTGGCCGGAAACGGTGGCCTAAAGCGAGGCAGGCCTTTTTTCCCTTCCAACGATTCCAACAGCGCCGTTTCCTCACCACAGATATAGGCTCCTGCACCAAGATGGTTGTACAGATCGAAGTCCACGCCGGAATTGAGAATATTCTTGCCGAGATAGCCCTCACGACAAGCTTCCTCAATCGCGTTCTCGATGCGCCGATAGGGTTCATCCATGAACTCGCCGCGGATGTAGTTGTAACCGATGGTAGCCCCCATCGCATATCCAGCAATCGCGATGCCCTCAATCAATGCGTGAGGATTGAAACGCAGGATGTCCCGATCCTTGCAGGTACCGGGCTCGCTTTCATCAGAGTTGCAAATCACATATTTCTGCATCGGGGCAGCTCTAGGCATAAAGCTCCACTTAAGGCCCGTGGGAAATCCCGCACCACCCCGGCCGCGAAGACCAGACGTCTTGACCTCCTCAATGACCTGCTCAGGTGGAATCTTCTCATTCAAAATTTTCTTCCACGCCTCATAACCACCTACCTTGTAGTAGTTCTCCAAGGCCCAGGGCTCATCAAACTGAAGCGTTCTAAAACAGACTTCGTTTTGGATAGTCATTCGATCTTATCCAGGATCTCATCCACCTTCTCTAGCGTCAGATTCTCATAGTACTTGTGATCCACCATCATCATGGGCCCGCCACAGCAGGCAGCAAGACACTCTTCCTCTTGCTTTAAATAAAACCGCCCATCCGAGGTACTTTCGCCTGTCTTGGTTCCCAGTTTATTTTCAATGTATGCAACGATGTCGTCCGCACCGCGGAGCATACAGGAGATGTTCGTGCACACCGAAATGCTGTGTCGCCCAACGGGCTTCAGTTCGAACATTGAATAAAACGTAGCAACTTCATAGACCGCAATCGGCGGCATATCGAGGTACGTCGCTACGGCGTCCAAGAACTCCGTCGTCAAATATCCACCATTCTCGTGCTGAACTTCCCGGAGCGCTGTTAACACAGCTGACTGCTTTTGTTCCGGGGGATACATTGTTAATGCGTCGTCGATCACGTCGCGGACATGTGTCGATAATTGTTCGCTTTTAGATTTTTCCATTAACGGTCAATCTCCCCGAAAACAATATCTTGCGTACCAATAATGGCAACTACATCCGCGAGCATATGCCCCTTAACCATCTCGTTAAGTGCGGCTAAATGGGCAAAGCCTGCTGCACGAATCTTCACACGATAAGGCTTGTTTGCACCATCGGACACGAGATAGATGCCAAATTCCCCCTTCGGATGTTCAACGGCGGCATAAACTTCACCTTCCGGAACACAATAGCCTTCAGTAAATAGCTTAAAGGAATAAATTAGCGCTTCCATATCGGCTTTCATGTCTTCCCTGCGCGGCGGTACCAGCTTATAGTCCTCGATAACAACCGGACCTGGGTGCTCACGGAGCCAATCAATGCACTGTTTGATAATTCGGTTTGATTGGCGCATCTCCTCAATGCGCACCAAATAACGATCATAACAATCACCATTGCGACCGACGGGGATGTCGAAATCGACTTGGTCATAGGCCGCATAAGGCTGTTTCTTTCTGAGATCCCAGGCAATTCCAGAGCCGCGCAGCATGGGGCCGCTGAAGCCAAGCTGCAACGCACGTTCACCGGAAACGACCCCAATATCCACGGTGCGCTGTTTCCAGATACGATTCTCAGTGAGCAAGCTCTCGTAGTCGTCCACACACTTGGGAAACCGCTCCACGAAATCCTCGATAAAGTCCAAGAGTGAGCCTTGCCGGTTCCGATTAAGCCTTTTGACGTCCTTCTCGTTGTGCCACTTGGAAGCCTGGTATTGCGGCATGACATTCGGCAGATCCCGGTACACGCCGCCAGGGCGGTAATAGGTGGCATGCATGCGCGTGCCGGAGACGGCTTCGTAGCAGTCCAGGAGGTCTTCGCGTTCGCGAAAGGCGTACAAAAAAACCGTCATCGCGCCGATATCCAATGCATGGGCGCCCAACCACATCAAGTGATTCAGGATCCGGGTGATCTCATCAAAAAGTGTGCGGATATACTGTGCGCGAATCGGCGGCTCAACCCCAAGAAGACGTTCAATGGCCAGGACATAAGCGTGTTCGTTGCACATCATTGACACATAGTCGAGCCTGTCCATGTAGCCAATGCTCTGATTGTAGGGCTTGCTCTCAGCAAGCTTTTCAGTCGCCCGATGCAAAAGCCCGATGTGCGGATCAGCGCGCTCGATGACTTCTCCATCCATTTCGAGTACCAAACGCAAAACCCCGTGCGCCGCTGGATGCTGAGGCCCAAAGTTCATCGTCATATTACGGATCTCAGGCATGATCATTTTCTCCGTTACCGTCTTCACCAGTGTGGAGTGGATCATGCCGGATCACCTTCGGCACCAATACTCGATTCTCAATCGTGACAGGTTGGTAAACCACCCGCTCCTTCTCCGGGTCGTAACGCACCTCCACATTGCCGACCAACGGAAAATCTTTGCGAAAAGGATGGCCGACAAAGCCGTAGTCGGTCAGGATACGTCGCAGATCGGGATGGCCCGCAAACAGGATGCCAAACAAATCAAAGGCCTCGCGTTCGTACCAGTCCGCGGAGGCCCAGACGTCGACAACGGAATCAACTTTTGGCGGGTCACCTTCAGTGAGGCAACGAAGACGAAGACGCTGATTAAGTTTTATCGACAACAAATGATAGACCACGGCAAACTGCGGATGCTCTTCTACCGCCTCCTTGTGGACTGCCTGGCTTACCCCGCGACTGAATCCAGATTCACTCGCGTCTGTGGTCTCCCAATCGGCCACACCGTATGCAGAATAATCCACACCGCAAAGATCCATCAGTTGCTCAAAGGCAAAATCCGGCTCATCGCGGAGCGCTCGACAGACCTCGAGCAGATGTTTCGCAGGCAGTTCAACGGTAACCTGACCCACGGCCTCCGTGCAGCGGCTTAATTTATCCGCAAAGTGCTGGTCTACGCGTGCAGCAAGGTTCTGAACTGAATCAGCCATCTTGTTCAATGATTAAAAAGTTTAGCGAGCGATGACGTTGGCGCGCTTGATCTTGTTTTGAAGCTGGATCACTCCATACAAGAGCGCTTCAGCGGTGGGAGGACAGCCAGGCACATAGACGTCCACAGGGACGATGCGATCACAGCCGCGCGTGACCGCATAAGAGTAATGATAGTATCCGCCTCCGTTGGCGCAGGATCCCATTGAAATCACCCAGCGAGGCTCTGCCATCTGGTCATAGACTTTGCGCAACGCGGGGGCCATCTTATTAACCAACGTCCCGGCAACAATCATCACATCACACTGGCGAGGACTCGCTCGAAAGAGGACCCCAAAGCGATCCAAATCGTAGCGCGCGGCACCTGCATGCATCATTTCAACCGCGCAGCAGGCGAGACCAAAGGTCATGGGCCACATGGAGCCGGTGCGAGCCCAATTGATCACCTTGTCAACGCTCGTGGTGATGACGCCTTTCTGGAGTGTCCCCGCTACTGCCATTCCAGCGCCCCCTTTTTCCACTCGTATATGAAACCAACAACCAGAACGCCTAAGAAAATCATCATCGCGAAATAACCAAACAGGCCAATCTCATCGAGCACCACGGCCCAGGGAAACAGAAATGCGATTTCCAAATCGAAAATAATAAATAGAATCGCCACAAGGAAATAACGCACGTCAAATTTCATGCGGGCGTCTTCGAAAGCCTCAAAGCCACATTCGTAAGGTGATTGCTTCGCACTATCAGGCCGCTTTGGTCCTAGCAGGGACCCAATAGAAATAAGAGCGGCACCGACAAGCAGTCCCACAATGATGAAGATAAGAATTGGCAAATAGTTGCTGAGCATGAGGCTCCGAACGCCAAAATAATACCCTAAACGTCATTTGTTGCGCCTAGGAAAGCCCCCTCACGGGCGCAACTACGATTCAATGACTTAATTATATTGAACTTTTGCGTGCATGAACATGGCCCCGGCTCGTTCGGGGCTTTACCGAACACTCGTCAAGGCCGTGCTCGGCGCTCCACAGTTACAATGGCCTTGCATGACGAGGGGCCACTCGCACGCTATCGATAGATCTGAGGCGCCTTATGAGTTCTCGACAGGTTGAATAGAAGGATGTAAGGATGGTGCCGATGGCCGGACTCGAACCGGCACGGCTTGCGCCACCGCCCCCTCAAGACGGCGTGTCTACCAATTCCACCACATCGGCGAATAAACGATCTTCAATGGCGGCCCAGCGCTGCTCCGAGCAGACGCCCAAAGGCCGCACACATTGTTCGTGACGCTACTCGTCCGGGAGGGCGGGCAGATCGGAACGCTCCGCGGGTGCTGTCTCTTCCGGGCCTACGAAACCGTCCGGTACGGGCGGCGGCTCCACGATCGTGGGTGCTTCGCCCGGTAGGATCCCCTCGTCCATTACACTCTTCTCTTCCATGACCTGACTCGTCAAGTAGGTCAAGAACAAGATGTTTGAAAAAAACACCAGCGCAAGAACGGCGGTGGTCTTTGTTAGGAACGTGGCCGAGCCTCTAGCACCAAATACTGTCGATGATGCGCCGCTACCGAACGCCGCGCCCGCGTCTGCTCCCCGACCGTGTTGAAGCAAGATCAATCCGATCAGACAGCACGCGAGCACTACATTAACGACGACTAAAACCGTGAGGATAAACATTCAAAACTACTCCGCTGCGCGGCAGATAGAGAGAAACTCTTCGGCGTCAAGCGATGCGCCACCGATCAATCCACCATCTACATTCGCCTGCTCGAAAAGGGAATCTGCATTGGCGGCGTTGACGCTGCCACCGTAGAGTATCCGGAGATTTTCCGCAACGTCCGAGTTCGCTCGAGCCAACCTTTCCCGAATAAAGGCGTGCATGATTTCCGCTTCATTTGGTGTCGCCGTCTTTCCGGTACCGATAGCCCACACAGGTTCATAAGCAATAACGGCATGCCGAAAGGCGTCGACTTTTAAAGGCTCGAGCACGGCATCCAACTGACGGGCCACGATCCCTTCCTTGAGCCCTGACTCCCGCTCTTCCAAGCGCTCACCGACACAAAGAATCGGTGTAAGACCTGCGCGTTGAGCGGCGGCAAACTTCTTCATCACCACCTCATCGGTCTCTCCAAAAAGCAATCTCCGCTCGGAATGGCCGACGATCACATATGTGCAATTATAATCTTTGAGCATTTCAGCGGACACCTCACCCGTGAAGGCGCCAGCTTGCTCATGGAAAATGTTCTGTGCGCCCAACGCGATTTCGGTCCCAACAAGCCGTTCCGACACCTCCTGCAAATAAATAAATGGTGGACACACAGCCGCATCTGTCTTTTTCACAGATGCCATCCCCTCTTTAATACCATCGATCA
>JAPUIX010000014.1 GCA_027296625.1 Gammaproteobacteria bacterium
CGTATTAGAGGTTGATGACGTTATGCAGGGGCTCATCAAAAGTCTCGTTTTCGCAGCCATTATTGCCATGGTTGGGGTAACTAATGGATTCAATGTAACGGGTGGCGCGGAAGGTGTTGGGCGGGCGACCACACGAGCGGTGGTGTTATCCATTTTATATATTGTGCTCGCTGATATGGTGTTTACCTACTTTCTGAATCGTTGAACCATGGCGACTGTGGGCACAACTGACCATGACCCTATGATTGAGGTGCGGGACTTAGTAACGCATTACGGATCAGTGAAGATCTTGCATGGGGTCAGCATGAACGTGAGTCCGGGCGAGATCATGGTCATCATGGGCGCTAGTGGATCAGGCAAGAGTACCTTGCTGAGGTATGTCTTGGGGCTGCATCGCCCAACCAGCGGAACTATCCGGCTATTGGGATTGGACATTACCCGAGTAAGCGCTTCTGAGTTCTATCAGTTACGAAAGAATATGGGCGTTGCGTTTCAGGGTGGCGCCTTATTTAGCTCCATGACCGTGGGTGATAACGTTCAGCTTCCCCTGCGCGAGCACACCAAATTGGATAAAAGGACGATGCAGATCATGGCGCGGATGAAGCTGGAACTTGTAAATCTTGGAGGCTTTGAGCATCTGATGCCATCGCAATTGTCGGGTGGCATGCTGAAGAGAGCTGCACTAGCACGCGCCATCATCATGGACCCGAAACTGTTGTTTTTTGATGAGCCATCGGCGGGTCTTGACCCGGTCGTGGCAGCGGAGCTGGATGAGTTGGTTTTGCGTCTTAGGGATGCGTTGCAGACGACGATGGTTGTGGTGACGCACGATCTGGCTAGTGCATGTAAGATTGCGGACCGGATCATGGTATTGGATAGGGGCCACGTGCTCATGACGGGGACCGTCGATGAAATACGAAACTCTGAGAATGAGCGTATTCAGGCGATGCTCCATCGACGACCGGGTAGTGAGGAAATTGACCCGGATGACTACATGCGGCGGCTCACCCACGACTAAGGGCTAGCGGATGAAGCGCGAAAACCTTAATTACCTGGCCGTGGGGGCCTTTGTCCTGGCAATGATCGTGGTGTTTCTGATATCGCTCTACAAGATCACCGGGCGGACGGGCCCGACTACGGAATACTACGTCTATTACGGCAATGTGTCCGGCATCAAGCAGGGTACGCTGGTCCTCTATGAAGGCTTTCAAGTGGGGCAGGTAGAGGGCATTGCTCCCGAATGGAATGCGGGTAGGGTGAGTTACCGTGTGGCGCTCGGAATACGTACAAATTGGCGCATCCCGACGGATAGCGTCGCGAGGATTGTGACATCAGGACTGCTCGCTGCCGTGTCCATCGATATCCGCGAAGGAGAGAACGCGACTTATCTTAGTCCCGGCGATGCAATCCAAGGAGAGGAGGGTGTCAGGCTATTTGACACACTAGCTGACGTCGCTAAGGATTTTCGTCAACTTTCACATGAAGGAATTAAGCCGCTTCTTACGAATTTGAACGAGCACGTTACCATACTTGGCGAAGAATGGATGGTGCTGACGACCGACACGATCCGGCCGTTGCTTGAGAAAATTAATGAATTGGTAGACCAACCCGGGCTTATCGAGGATACGCGATCGCTATTGGCTAAGCTCAACGACAGTGCCGACAGGTTAAGAGAAGTACTTAATGATGAAAATCGGGAAACGATAGCGAATATTCTGCAAAACGTCGAAGGGGCATCGAACAATCTCAATGCCTTGCTGGCTGGGATTACTGAGACAAGGCTGCTCATGGATGGGCTGCTGACTGATCTAGAGACACTGGTAGCGGAGAACCGGACAAACATTCGTCGGTCCATCGCCGATCTGCAGAAGTCGCTCCAGGTTGTTTCCGAGCACATCGACGCTGTGGCATATCATCTAGAAGGCAGCACCCGAAACATCCATGAGTTTAGTCGCCAGATTAGAGAAAATCCGGCGATTCTTTTGCGCGGGGCACCGGCATCGGACGAAGGAGTAACGAAATAGTGCGAAGGGGGATGCTCATTATACTGATCGCGAGCATCATTTCTTGCGCGCAGCAACAGCCAGTGCCCAGTGATCATTTTTATCGCTTGCCTGACCCACAAAGTTCAAGTGTGCTCGATACGCCCCTCGTGAACGGCATGGTGCTTGTAAAGCAGTTTCAGACGGATGGCCTACATATAGAGCGGGCTATACTCTACACAAATGATGAGCAGTCGCTTGAACTAAAGCAGTATCGCTATCATTTTTGGCAAGATAGCCCAAGTCGACTCGTGCGGGACCATCTAGTCGCCTACCTGCGAGATGCTAATATGGCGCCTATCGTAGTCACCGACAACGGCTCTGCGGCGGAGGTGGTCGTATCAGGTAAAATCAAACAGTTCGAGCAACGAATTTGGAATAACGACGCTGAGGCAGTCGTGGCATTGGAGCTTCGAGTGGATCGTGCCACTGAGGTTCAGCCAATACTATTAAAAGACTACCGTACACAAGTTGCAGTCGACGGCGATTCGATGCGGGCTACTGTGACAGCCTTTGATAAGGCTTTACTCAAGTTATTTGAGGCATTTCTGGCGGACGCGGAGCGTGAATTAAACGCATCGCAATGAAGCGCCGGTGACAGCGGTGAGCGGCGTAGGTTTGGGCATTGCATTTATCATAAGGCTTACTGCCAACGTACTGGTGAATCTGCTTTCGTCCCAAACAACCAACAATAAATGAAAACTTTCCTGCAACTCGTGAAGCGCCATCTCGTACGCGTAATCATCGGTTTACTCGTGATGATTGTCTTCCTCATCCATGTTTCCGGATTACTGCATTGGCGTTTTATCGATCGAATGGAGAACATCGCCTACGATGCACGCCTGGTATTCACAATGCCCGACACGCAAGATCCTCGTATCGTCATTGTCGATATTGATGAAAAAAGTTTGGCTGAAGAAGGTCGTTGGCCTTGGAGCCGGGATCGGATGGCGCGCTTCTTGGATCAGCTGTTTGATCACTATCAAGTCACTCTTGTGGCCTTTGATATAGTTTTCGCGGAGCCGGATGAGAGTTCAGGTCTGAGCGTACTGGACAGGCTAGCAAACGATAGTTTCCGTGACGTACCGGAATATCGTGAGCGTTTGGAACGGATTCGACCAGAGCTCGATTACGACAAGCTATTCGCCGAGAGTATTATAAACCGGCCGATCATATTGGGGTTCTACCTCAACGAGCCCAACGAAGACGGTGAAGTATCCAAGAGCGGTGCGCTGCCGCCGCCCACCTTTGTCAAGGGAAGTTTCAGACGGAAAGCGATTAATTTTGTCAAGGCTGCGGGTCATGGCGGAAACTTGCCCGAATTCCAACAGAACGCCATTGGCGGCGGACATTTCAATCCTTGGGTGGATGAGGATGGCACGGTACGACGGGTTCCAATGCTATTTGAATATGAAGGCGCTTACTACGGTTCCCTCTCGCTTGAAGTGGCGCGTGTCATTCTTGAGGTGGACAAGGTTGAACCGCATTATGCGTATACTTTCCCATGGGACAAGCGCTACCCCGGACTTGAGTGGTTGAGATTGGGGCACCATTTGGTTCCGGTTGATGAGCGCGTACGGACATTAATCCCTTATCGCGGTAGGCAGGGGAGTTTCCCCTATGTGTCGGCGGCCGACGTGCTTAATGGTCGAGTAGACGTCGAGACATTGAAAAACGCCATTGTGCTGGTTGGGACGACCGCGCCGGGCTTGCTGGATCTACGAGCCACCCCGGTGCAGAAGACGTTTCCTGGGGTGGAGATGCATGCCAACCTCATTTCCGGAATATTGGACCAGACAATTAAAGAAAAGCCTGCCTACACGCTAGGGGCCGAGTTTGTCATTCTGCTCATCATTGGACTGGTGATGGCGTTGATATTGCCATTGCTGACTCCGTTGTGGGCTACTATCGTGACCTTAGTTGTAACGGGTGTGTCCGTTGGCTTCAATTTTGCCATCTGGCATTTTGCCAACTTGGTTCTCCCTATCGCCTCGGGGGTCATCATGATCCTCGTGATGTACCTATTAAACATGACATATGGCTTCTTCGTGGAGACTCGGAGAGAGCGTGAGATTATGGGACTCTTCGGCCATTACGTACCGCCAGAACTGGTCAGCGAGATGAGCCACGATCCGGCGTCCTATTCGCTTGAACCAGAAAGCCGGGAATTGACCGTGTTATTTTCCGATGTTCGCGATTTTACGACTCTTTCGGAAGGGCTGAGTCCCAAGGAACTATCCCAGCTCATGAACGAGTTTTTAACGCCGATGACGCAAATTATCCATAAGCACCAGGGGACCATCGATAAGTACATGGGTGACGCTCTCATGGCATTCTGGGGTGCACCCGTTGAAGATCCGGAGCACGCGCGACATGCATTGATGGCTGGCATGGAGCTGCTCGAACGCATGTACTCCTTACAGAGCGAATTCCGCTCTCGTGGCTGGCCTCCATTGAGGATTGGTGTTGGAATCAATACAGGCATCATGAGGGTCGGCAATATGGGATCCGAGTTTCGAGTGGCCTATACAGTGATGGGGGACGCGGTTAACCTGGGATCTCGACTGGAAGGTCTTACCAAAGAATATGGCGTTGCACTGATTGTGAGCGCGTCAACAAGAGACGCGGTACCCGAGTACTTCTACCGCGAGCTGGATCGGGTACGGGTGCTAGGCAAAGATGAACCGGTGGCGGTCTTTGATCCCATCGGGCTCGTTAACGGCATCGACAAGGCCACGCGAGATGAAAACTCTCTATACGGGCAGGCATTAAGGTATTACCGTGCCGGGGATTGGGACAGGGCCGAGCTGCAGTTCCTCAATCTACAGAAAATGGCTCCTGAACGGGGCTTGTATAGTTTATACCTCAAGCGCGTCGTTCATTTCAGGAAGAATCCGCCTGAGCCGAGTTGGAACGGCGTGTTTACCTACACGTCAAAGTAGGTCGTCCCGTCTCGTTAAACAAGACAGCGCAGGAGTCAAAAGGATATGGGTCTGACGAGGGGCCGATGGGGCCTTGCTAATTGTTGAGGGAAAATTCCATCTTGATCCCGGCCAGTTCGATGACGTCGTTGTTGCGCAACGCGTAGGCTTGGGGACCAATCGGCTGACCGTTGATCAGGGGGTACCGCTCGCTATCACCATCACCATCACCCTCGATATGCGTGAGGAAATAACCCTGTGGGCGGCGCGAGATGACCGCCACCTGCACCCCTGGTTTGCCCAATGTGATCAGCGCTTTGGTCAGTTGGAGCTCTTTGCCGGCGATGGGGCCGTTAAGAACCCGCAACGATCCTAACGGCATGCTGCTGGCTGTGTCGGACAGTGAACTATCTTCCTTTGCCGGTGGGGCTGCGGGTTCTGCGGCTGCAACGGCCTCTTTAGCAGCGTGAGCAGCGGCTACAGCGGTCGCTACCGAGCTTGGTCGGATGATTAGGGTCTTTTCGAACTGCTCCTCATCCGCCGTGGCGTGTTCGTTAATGTATTTCAGCTCATGTTTGCCAATGGTAAGGATGTCACCGTTTCTCAGCGCCTGTTTCTTGATCAGTTTGCCGTTGACATAGGTCCCATTGGTACTGCCCAGGTCTTCAAGGAACGAGTCGTCTAAGATAGTGATGATTAGCGCGTGTTGTCCGCTAACTGCCAGATTGTCTATTTGGATGTCGTTATCGGGCCGTCTGCCGATGGTGAGGCGTTCCTCCTCGAGTGGGAACTCGCCCTGAACCACCGCATTCAGGCTCAGAATTAGCTTCGCCATAGCTCGGTCCTATTCACTCACGTCAACTGAATAGCCCAAAACCCCTCCGCCACCAGCCACTTACACTTAATGCTGGAAATTGCTCCAGAGGGCGCGCCAGGATAACAGAGGTGTTGTCATTGCCTCCTTTTTGGTTTGCTCGCTTAACCAATTCCTGGGCTGCACGTACAAGATTAGCACTATATTTACTGAGGGTTAAGTGAATTTCTTCATCATCTACCATATCATTGAGTCCATCCGAACAGAGGAGGTAGATGTCCCCCGGGCTGACCGGGTCCCTCTGAACGTCCACTTTGACGTCCGCTCTGACACCCAGCGCCCGGGTCACCAGATTCTTGGGCATGGACACCTCAGCTTCCTCCGGGGTGAACATGCCTCGGTCGATAAGTTCTTGTATTAACGAGTGATCTGTGGTGAGTTGCGTGAAGCTATCGCCACGAAGCCGGTAGAGCCTCGAATCACCCACATGGGCAATGGTGATTTGGTCATTATAGAACAGGCCCAGGACCACGGTGGTTCCCATGCCCTGGCACTGGGGCTCGTCCCGGGCGGTCTTGTAGATGGCCCAGTTCGCCTCGTTGATGGCTTCTTTAACGAGTAGCGACTCCGGGGAAGATTCGACAGAATCGCCATCCTTTTTCGGTCTGAGGTGTCCTACCTCGCTTTTCACGGTATTCATGATTGCTGTCACCGCGATACTACTGGCTACCTCACCTGCTCTATACCCGCCCATGCCGTCTGCCAGCACAAGCAGTCCAAGACTGGAATCGCTGGCAGTACTATCTTCATTATGCTGCCGTTTCTTACCGACATCAGAGATGTTTGCGATTTCGAGCTTGCCGGTTAGGTCCATCACCGCTTACTTAGTTAGTGACCGCGCACAGGTACGCAGGTGCCGCGCCAACTCACTACCCGTCTGGTAGCGTGCATTAACTGACTTTTGTAACGCTTTGTTTATGATCGGTATCAAAAGCGGTGCTTCTTGAGCGAGTTCGGATCGCAGGTTCACAATGTTGGGATGTGGCTCGTTGGTGATCTTGTACATGAGTGTTGCCATGGAATCCCCTTGAAATGGCAACGATCCGCATAAAAGCTGAAACAACATCACACCGAGTGAGAACAAGTCCGAACGCCCGTCTACCTTTTGTCCTGAAAGCTGCTCCGGCGACATATAGGAAGGGGTGCCAAGCACCATGCCAGTCTTGGTCCTACTGGCGTCAGTTATGCGAGCGATGCCGAAGTCAGTTAGTTTTATATTGCCTGTCTCGCGCTCCCACATGACGTTACCGGGTTTGATATCCCGGTGCACCACATTCTCCTTGTGTGCATAATCTAGTGCCTCCGCTGCTTGAATTATGATGTCGATGACCGTGGGCAACGGTAAAAGGTTGTCTCGATTGATGTACGGCCTCAGGTCTTCACCCTTGAGGAATTCCATGGCGATGTAGGCCAAATCGTGTTCGTCACCGGCATCGTAGATCGTGACGATGTGAGGATGCGTCAGTCGACCCGCTGTTTCCGCTTCGCGGAAGAAGCGCATTTTAACTGCTTCCAGCTCATCTTCCTCGAACTCCTGGGACAGCGGCAAAGTCTTGATCGCTACGATGCGGTTTATCTTGGGATCCCTACCAAGGTAAACGGTCCCCATGGCGCCCTTACCTAGTTCGCTTTCGATCTCGTAACGCCCTAGCATGGGCTTTTCCACGCCACCGGCGACGTCGAGCACCAGGGTGCCGGCGGCTGGGCCAGAGCCCGGCCCGCCGAGCATTACAGTTTCTTCCATGGCCTTCGCGCGGTTCATGCGCTCTTTAATGTCACGGAATTTCGCATCGTGCTGAGACATAGTTTGGTACGCAGCATTCGCCTTGCTGAACTGGCGCTTCCGTTCGTAGTCCAGAGCCAAGTTGTAGAGTGGATCCATGATCGAGTCGTCAAGAGGGCACTTGCGGAATTTTTCGAAGGCCATGTCCAGCTGGCCCTGTTGTTGGAACGCGAGGCCGAGCATCCGATTGCTCTCAGCCGATTCAGCCTCCGAGCGGAGCTTGCCCTTTTCAGTGACAAGATACCGTTTGGTTGTCAGCAGCAGGTGGCCGAAGAACAATAAAGTCGCGGGCCACATCAGCTGTACCCACATCGCTTCACGCACCATCAGCGTGATCTCACTCCCTATCAACCCCACAAGTAGCAGCGCCGTGACGCCGGCTGCCATTCCTGCGTTGAGCCTGGGGAGTGCGAACATGAGATAAAGGGCAATCACGAGGAAGGCCAGAATACGTGCCAACCCTCCCCACTCAGGGACAATAAAGAAATCTTGATTGAGGATACTGGCAATTGTATGGGCTAGGGTTACAACCGGCTCCATCGCAGAATAAATGGGTGTCACCTGGGGAGAGCCGAGACCAAAGGCTGTTGCACCGATGAGAACGATCTTGTCCCGGTACTTCTCGACCGGGATCTTGTCGGTATACACATCAAAGAAGGAATCTACCTCAAAGGCCGGTTCACCGTCGCGATCCGCGTAGAAAAAGGGCCGCATCTGCAGATAGGGGTCAGTTTTGATATTGAGTTGACCGAGTTTGATGCCCTCCCCAAGAACGACCTCGACATCGTCAAGCTCTAGATTGAGGCTCTTTGCCGCGAGCAACACTGAGAACGCAGGGAAAAAACGGTCATAGTAATCAAGTACCAAGGATTCTGTGCGGACGCCTCCGTCGACATCAAGAGGAAAAGTAATATGGCCAATCCCAGTCGCTTGACGGCCAAGTTCTGGAATAGGTGGAATGGCAGCTAATGCAGGGCGCGGTTCAACACCCGTTCCTGAACTGATCGTCCGAAGAGCATATTTTGTGACGTAGTCTGGAAGCTCCTCGTCGGGGTTCCCAAGCGGTTGCCCGAGGACGAATTGCATTGCCATGACGACATTATTCGCTTCTCTCATGCTATCAGCGAGTTTCTTATCGGTGTTGAGTGCGCTTTGGGCCTCGGTCAACATCGACTTCACTTCCGCGAGCAGCCCAATGGGCTGATTGGCAAGGCCGGAGGCTGTGTAGAAGTGGATTAGTTCATTGATATAGGCGAGCCCGGGATCGATCTGGGGTTCAGACATGAATACCGTGTTACCGATAGCCTTCGCACCGCCGTCCGCGAGCTTATTAATCAGTTGAGCAAGTACGTCGCGAGGCCATGGCCAACGTCCTATGTTGGCGATGCTTTCGTCATCGATTGCGATGATAGCGACTTTATCGCCTGCCTCACCCGAGGATGCCCTAACGCCAAGGTCATATGCTGTACGTTCGAGGCTTTGGATGAGTGCGGTACTGGCGATGAGCAGGAAAATAATCGAGATCGCCAGACCGGCGAACCAGTCACGCTGCCAGAATGCCCGTTTCATTAGGCGTAGTACTCTTATAGTTTTCTAGGTTTTTGCAATACTATACTTGCGGGTCACAAAATGTCTATTTGCACCAGTGTTCCACGGCTGCCTTTGCGTTAGCCTCAAGCTGCTGTTTTTCGGCATAACTTAGGCGGCGCTGGTTACCGTCGCCATCTTCCTCAAAGAGAAATCGCGAGTTTTGATATTGGGAGAGGCGCTCCTTCGCCAGAGTGCACATCTGCTGGTTTTGTGCCTGTTCCTCTTTTCCCCGGGCAGCCTGTTCCTGCTCTTTCTGACGCTCCTCTTCCATTATTCTTAGGAGTTTGTCCTGCTTTGCCCTGCGTGCTTGCAGCTCTTCGTCGGGCGCGGGAGCCTCGTCAAGTTCCAACTGTTCAGCAGTGCTGTGGCCGGCGCGATCACTATAGTGAACATGACCATCCTCATCAACCCACTTATAGACGCCCCCGGCTAAACCCGCACTGCAGTACGCAAGCAACGTCAGGACAAACAGCAGCCGTTCGACCTGGTGACTCGAACGACATAACGCCTTCCCAAATGATTCCCTAACTGGATACGTCTGAATCGGCATCGAGGAGGTCGTTGTGAGGGCCGTAGGGCGGTGAACGAGGTTACGCACGTCACGAGATGTGATAGGCGTTTCTATTTAGCGCTCCAGGTATTGAAGCTTGTCGTCAACGTCTTTCCATTCGTCGGCGTCTGGCGGGGCCTCTTTCATCTGATTGATGACCGGCCAAGTCTTGGAAAGTTCCGCGTTGAGCTCAAGGTACTGTTTTTCGTCTTCGGGTAGATCGTCCTCTGAACAGATGGCGTCAACAGGACACTCTGGCTCGCAAAGCGTGCAATCGATGCACTCATCGGGGTCGATAACCAGCATGTTGGGGCCTTCATGGAAGCAGTCGACCGGGCAAACTTCCACGCAATCCGTATATTTGCACTTGATGCAGGCGTCCTTTACGACGAATGTCATGTATCTGCGTTCCTAAAAATTCAATGGTTATTTATGCACGATTTTATGCTGCTTTAGGGGATTTAGCGAACGACCCCCAAGCGAAGTGTAAGGGACACAACCCGCCTGCTCACTGTAACAACGACCGAAGCCGATAGAGTGTCTCCAGCGCCTCAATGGGTGTCATGCAATCCGGATCGATCAGCTTAAGCGCGTCAACGAGCGGATTGTGTTGCATTTGGGTGAAGAGATCACTTTGGTGCTCATTCACGGGTTGGGTTGGGGAAGCTTGCGGCGCCTCTAGCTCGTCCAAGCGCCGCCTCGCCTGGTCTACAACGGGGCGTGGCAGTCCCGCGAGCAGTGCGACTTGCAAGCCATAGCTACGATCGGCCGGGCCTTCTTTCACCGCGTGCAGAAACACAATCTTGTCGCCGTGCTCGATGGCATCAAGATGCACATTGGCCACACTGTCATCAATGGCCGGCAACGCCGTGAGTTCGAAGTAGTGGGTCGCGAAAAGCGTAAAGGCGCCAATTTCCTTGGCGAGATGTTCTGCTGCGGCCCACGCAAGTGCCAGCCCATCAAAGGTACTCGTTCCCCGGCCGACCTCGTCCATCAACACAAGACTCTCCCGGGTGGCGTTATGAAGGATGTTAGCCGTCTCCGTCATCTCGACCATGAAGGTGGAGCGCCCGCCCGCGAGATCGTCGAATGCGCCGATGCGCGTAAATATTCGGTCTACTGGACCAATGATCGCCGCCTTAGCAGGTACGAAGCTGCCGATGTGGGCGAGGATCACGATGAGCGCAGCCTGGCGCATATAAGTCGATTTACCGCCCATGTTTGGGCCGGTGATGATGAGCATGCGGCGCCCATCGGCAAGCTCTAGGTCGTTGGGTACGAAGGGCTCGGTTGCCGCATGTTCCACCACTAAGTGGCGGCCGGCCTCGATCCGGTAGCCCGGATCATCGGTGAGTTCGGGTGCATTGAGATTCAAGGTGTCTGCCCGTTCCGCAAGGGTGGTCAGAACATCCAGTTCTGCCAAAGCCGCGCTGCATGCCTGCAGCGCGGGCAGATCTCCAATTAACTGCTCCAGGAGATCGTCATAAAGGGCCTTTTCCTTGGCCAATGCGCGCTCTCGGGCGCTCAACACTTTATCCTCGAACGCCTTAAGCTCCGGGATGATAAAGCGCTCTGTGCTCTTGAGTGTCTGGCGGCGGGTGTATGTCGGCGGTATCCGGTGGCTCTGGCTGCGCGCTACCTCAATGTAATAGCCGTGCACCCGGTTGTATCCCACCTTGAGGTTGGAAATTCCTGTAACTTCCCGTTCCCGTGCTTCCAGTTCCACGAGGTAGTTGCCGGCTTCACTCGCAAGCTCTCGGAGTTCGTCCAGCTCGGCATCGAAGCCCGGTGCGATCACGCCACCGTCGCGTAACAGCACCGGTGGTGTCTCCACAATGGCATCCTCCAGCAGGCGATGGAGTTCCGGGAATTCGCCCGCCTCGTCCCCCAAGGTCTGAATCAGGGGGCTGTCTAACGCGCCTAAGAGGGTGGCGAGCTCGGGGAGCGTGCCGAGGGAACTTCTGAGCTGGCCCAGATCCCTTGGGCGCGCCGATTTCAGGGCGATGCGCGCGAGTATCCGTTCCATGTCGCCAACGCGGCGCAGGACCCGGCGCAGTAGGTCAAATTGCTGCTGGGTGATAAGCGTATCAACGGCATGGTGGCGTAGTTTGAGGAGCTGTCGGTCTCGGATCGGGCGGTTCAGCCAGCGCCGGAGCAAGCGGCTACCCATGGCGGTCACCGTGGTATCCATGATCTGTCTGAGGTTGTTCTCCGAGCTGCCCACCAAGCTGCGGTCAAGTTCCAGGTTTCGACGGCTGATTGAGTCGAGGATGATGCTCTCATCCGGCAGTTCGACGCGAAGTCCGTGAATATGCGGGAGGTTTGCCTGCTGGGTGTCGTGCGCATACTGTAAGAGGCAGCCAGCCGCGCCAATTGCGAGCGGCATCGACTCGCAACCAAAGCCTGAGAGATCACGCACCCGAAACTGGCGGGTCAAAGCACGCCGAGCGGCGTCGGAGTCGAAATACCAGGGTGGCTGACGGCGCAACCCGGGCCACGATTCGATGCTTGAGAGGCCATGATGATCTTCACTGATGAGAAGTTCGGCAGGTTTCAGGCGCTCGAGTTCGCTCATAAGTGCTTCGTTGCCCCTGACTTCCATAACGCGAAAGTGTCCGCTGCTGAGTTCGAGGGCTGCGATGCCGAAGATCTCCCCGCCCGCGTTCACTGCGACCAAGAGGTTGTCCTCCCGATTGTCGAGCAAGGCCTCATCGGTGACAGTGCCGGGGGTGACGATGCGCACCACCTTGCGCTCAACGGGCCCTTTCGTAGTGCTGGGATCGCCGATCTGGTCGCAGATGACCACCGGTTCGCCGATGCGCACCAATTTTGCTAGGTAGGCGTCAACGGCGTGTGCGGGCATGCCGGCCATGGGGATAGGCTCACCGGCGGATTGCCCCCTTGACGTTAGCGCAATGTCCAGAAGCCGCGCGGCCTTGCGGGCGTCGTCATAAAACAGCTCGTAAAAATCGCCCATGCGGTAAAAAAGCAACATATCCGGATGCTCGGCCTTGATGCGCAGATATTGTTGCATCACTGGCGTGTGTTGCGACTGTGTCTTCGTCGGCGCGGACATGCGGAAAGTGTAACGAAAGCTGGCAGGCAGGACTATGGCCAGGGACTTGAAACTTTGCATCAAAAATCCCATAGAATGATGTCGTGGCTTGGAGCCAAAAGTTCGGCCACGGTAGGTGAAGGAGTCAGCTAGCATGAGCGTTGATACGAATAAAGAAACACTTGGTTTTCAGGCGGAGGTCCGGCAGCTGCTGGATCTCTTGATCCATTCGCTCTATAGCGAAAAGGAGATCTTTTTGAGGGAACTGATCTCCAATGCTTCGGATGCGTGCGATAAGTTACGTTTTGAGGCGCTGTCTGATGAGAGCCTCTATGAGGGCGATGCAGAATTTAGGATCTACGTTGGTTACGATAAAAAGAAGAAGACGATCACGGTGCGCGACAACGGCATCGGCATGTCCCGCCAGGAAGTCGTGGACGCCATTGGCACGATTGCCAAGTCTGGCACCCGTCAGTTTTTTGAATCCTTAACGGGAGATCAAGCCAAAGATACTCGCTTGATCGGCGAGTTCGGTGTGGGCTTTTATTCTTCATTCATTGTGGCCGAGAGGGTTGTTTTAACTACGCGTCGCGCGGGGCTATCGCCCAGTGAAGGTGTGCGGTGGGAATCGGAAGGCGAGGGCGAGTACACCGTGGAGGCTGTGGAAACACCGGATCGCGGAACGGAAGTGGTACTGCACCTTCGCAAAGGCATGGGTGAATTTCTGGACGGCGAACGGCTGCGCGCCATTATCCGTAAGTACTCTGACCATATCTCGTTGCCAATCCTTATGCCAAAGGAGGGTGAGGATGCGCAGGGTGAGGAGACGGTGAACTCAGCCACAGCACTATGGACTCGCCCAAAGAAAGAGATCGCTGAAGAGGAGTACAACGAATTTTACAAGCACGTGGCGCACGATTTTGAGGCACCCTTGGCCTACATACACACTCAGGTGGAGGGGAAGCTGGAATACAGCAGCGTGCTATTTATTCCATCGCGGGCCCCTTTCGATCTATGGGACCGCGAACACCGCCACGGAATAAAGCTCTACGTCCGTCGCATCTTCATTATGGATGATGCGGAACAGCTTATACCGACCTACCTGCGCTTTGTACGTGGTGTGGTGGATTCGAATGACCTCCCGCTCAATGTCTCTCGGCAGATGCTGCAGCGTAACAAGGCCATCGATGCTATCCGGGCTGCATCCGTTAAGAAGATACTGGGATTGTTGGAAACGATGGCTAAGAAGGACGCTGAAAAGTATGGGACATTTTGGAAACAGTTTGGCCGCGTCTTGAAGGAAGGTATCGTGGAAGATTCTTCCAACCGCGATCGAATTGCCAAGCTTCTGCGCTTTACGTCCACTCATGACGACAAAGCTACACAAGCCGTTTCGCTTGAAGATTATGTAGGGCGCATGCAGGAGGATCAGAAGGCAATCTATTACGTGATTGCCGAAAGCTTCGACACAGCGAAGAACAGCCCACATTTGGAGATTTTCCGCAAAAAAGGGATTGAGGTTTTGGTGTTATCTGATGGGATTGATGAATGGTTGGTGACGTATTTAACAGAATTCGATGGTAAGAACCTGCAATCGGTAGCTAAGGGGGAATTGGATCTCGGCGAAGTAGAGAGTAAGGACGAGAAGCAACAGGTTGATGACGCGAGCGATAAATATAAGGATCTGTTGGAGCGCATCAAAAATGAATTGGACGATAAAGTAAAGGAAGTACGTATAACGAATCGGCTGACTAGCTCTCCCGCGTGTTTGGTTACTGATGAACACGAGATCGGCGGGCACCTACAGCGTCTTTTAAAGGCTGCCGGACAACAGGCCGATGCCATCAGGCCGATACTCGAAATAAATCCAGAACATCCCATTGTTGTACGGCTTAATGACGAAAAGAATGAGAAGCGTATCGCTGATTGGTCGCGTATTCTTTTTGATCAGGCTCTTCTAAGCGAAGGGGGCCAGCTTGATGATCCAGCAGGTTTTGTCCATCGGCTCAACGAGATCTTTCTGGTCATTAGCGGGGAGCAGGGCGGGGATCAAAAAAAGGGTGTTTGACCTATTCCCTAGACGGCCAATCGATTAGAATCGGTGCGGTACTGCGGTGAACGGCATTCCCGTATGGACGCATCAAGCCCCGATCTCTTAAAGCTTCTACAAGAACTCAACGCCATTGGCATCGCTCTTTCTGCTGAGCAGGATCATAATCGCCTGTTGGAAATGATCCTGGTGCGAGCTAAAGAGATCACGCATGCGGATGGTGGAACGCTCTATTCTCGGACCGAAGACGATCACCTGAAATTTGAGATCATGCTTACTGAGTCACTGGGAATCACGATGGGAGGTACCAGCGGTGAGCCGGTCCCGTACGCACCTTTGCCCCTATACGATGAGGAAGGGCGCCCGAACAATCAAATGGTAGCTGCGTGTGCAGCATTAAGTGGAAAGACGATTAATATTCCGGATGCTTATGTAAATGAAGAGTTTGATTTTTCCGGTACCCGCAAGTTTGATGAGCAGACCGGCTACCGCTCTAAGTCGTTTCTTACTGTTCCGATGACCAATCATGAAAATGAGATCATCGGTGTTTTGCAACTCTTGAATGCAAGGGATCCAAAAACTGGGGAAGTAGAGACATTCTCTAAACTGCATCAACAGTTGGTGGAATCGCTGGCGTCCCAGGCGGCGGTGACCATTACTAATAAATCACTGATCGATGCGCAACGGAAACTGTTTGATTCACTTATCCAGTTAATCGCGAATGCGATTGACGAAAAATCTCCCTACACGGCGGGACATTGCCGACGCGTGCCTGTATTGGTCGAAATGCTCGCGGATGCTGCTTGCCGAATGAACGTTGGTCCACTAAAGAATTTTGATTTGACCGATGACGAGCGCTATGAGTTAAGCGTGGCCGCTTGGTTACATGACTGCGGCAAGATCACGACGCCGGAGCATGTCGTAGATAAGCCGACGAAGCTCTCGACTCCGTTTGACCGTATAGATCTAGTAGAAACACGTTTAGAGGTGCTGAAGCGCGACGCTGAGATAACAGCGTTGCGACGTAAGCTTTCGGAAGCTGAGGGGGATAAAACGAAGGCGGATTTGTCGGATGATGAAGAATATCAGGCGCAACTCAAGCAGTTAGACGAAGATTTTGCGTTCTTACGCCGATGCAATATTGGCGGTGAATCCATGTTGGATGAAGACAGAGAGCGGGTGACTCAGATCGGTCAGTATCGATGGGCCAATTCAAACGGTGACGAGATAACCTTTTTGAACGATGACGAAATCTATAATCTCCACATCGGTCGCGGTACCTTGACGGAAGAAGAAAGGGAGATCATCAATAATCACGTCGTTGTCACTATAAAGATGTTGGAATCTCTTCCCTATCCCAAGCACCTCCGAAGGGTGCCAGAGTATGCAGGCGGCCACCATGAGCGTATGGATGGCACGGGATATCCGAACAGGCTGACTAAAGATGACATGTCAATTCCGGCAAGGATGGTAGCGATTGCGGATATATTCGAGGCACTCACGGCGCGTGATCGACCTTACAAGAACGCCATGTCGCTCTCAGAAGCCTTGGTTATCATGGGGCGCATGAAACAAAGTCATCACATCGATGCAGATCTGTTCGATGTCTTCGTGCGTGAGAGAGTATACGCCAGGTACGCGGAGCAATACCTCGAACCGCGCGAGATTGATGATGTGGACCTCAATAAAATCCCGGGATACAGTCCTTCCAAAGAAGAGCAAAGTGCCTAGCGTGTAACGTTTCTTTTGCACGTCGTTTTGTTGATTGATGCCGGTTGGCATTGCGCTTGTTTCAGGTGGTCTCAAACTCCAATCGTCATGAGCACGCCAAGCAACTTGAGTGCGGCACGTACGCCCCGTGAGCTGGTAGAGTGGGGCGCAAAGCGTTTCGAAGAAGCGGAACTCTGCTTCGGGCATGGTACAGACAACGCACAGGACGAGGCTCTGCTTCTGGTCTTGCATGCCTTGGGATTGGATTGGGGTGGTTCACACGACCAGTTTGACCGCCCGTTAGGGCATTCTGAGAAGCAGCGCGTGTTGGTACTCTTGAATGACCGCCTGAGTAGCCGCAAGCCGGCGGCCTATCTCACGCACTGCGCTCGATTTGCGGGTCTGCTGTTTTACGTGGATGAACGTGTGCTCGTGCCCCGATCGCCGATTGCCGAGTTGATCGAAGAACGTTTTGCTCCTTGGGTCAGCGTAGAGGATGTCCATCGTGTCCTCGATGTCGGTACCGGCAGTGGATGTATCGCGATTGCCTGCGCCCTGGCCTTTCCTAAGGCACGGGTGGACGCAGTGGATATCTCTTTGGATGCCCTTGAAGTTGCCAAGACGAATATTAAAAAGCATGGGGTTAATCAGCGGGTTTCAGTGATTCATTCTGATCTTTTCGATGCGCTATCAGAGGATCGTTACGATTTGATTGTCTGTAATCCCCCTTACGTGGAAAGCGAAGCGCTTGCGCGGTTACCTGAGGAGTACCAGTGTGAGCCGGTCGTTGGGCTTGATGGAGGTGAAGACGGCCTTGAAATAGTCGATCGCGTGCTCACGCAATCAACAAAACACGTCAACAGCGGGGGCGTACTTGTTTGCGAAGTTGGTGAGGGGCATGCTGCGTTGGCTTGCCGCTATCCGAATGTGCCGTTCCTCTGGCTGGAGTTTCAACGTGGTGGGGAAGGAGTTTGCCTGTTAACAGCCGAACAGGTGCTTGCGCATTTCAACAAACGTTAACGCTTGGCGCCACGGGACGGCAGTCTTTTTAACGGCTACAATACGCCTCATGTCAGGTAACGCTTTCGGAAAACTCTTTACGATCACCACGTTTGGTGAGAGTCATGGTCCTGCCTACGGCTGTGTTGTCGATGGCTGTCCCCCGGGTATGGAGCTATCGGAAGCTGATCTGCAACGTGACCTCGACCGGCGCCGACCGGGTACCTCACGCCATACAAGCCAGCGCCGCGAGGAAGATAAGGTCCGAATCCTCTCAGGGGTGTTTGAGGGGCGCACACTCGGCACACCCATCGGGCTCTGGATCGAAAACACAGATGCCCGTCCCAAGGATTACACGAAGATCAAAGACGTATTTCGTCCTGGCCATGCCGATTACACCTATCAACAAAAGTATGGCTTTCGCGACTACCGTGGCGGGGGTCGGGCTTCAGCACGCGAGACGTGTATGCGGGTTGCGGCTGGCGGCATCGCTAAGAAGTATCTTTACGAACAATATGAGATTGTAATTCGTGGCTATCTTGCTCAATTGGGCCCATTTAAGATTGAAACACTTGATTGGGATGAAGTGGATAAGAATCCATTCTTCTGTCCCGATGCCGCAGTGGTGCCAAAGCTTGAGGCCTACATGGATGATTTGCGAAAGGAAGGCAACTCCATTGGTGCGCGTATCAACGTTGTTGCATCGAATGTCCCGCCCGGCCTAGGTGAGCCGGTGTTCGATCGCCTTGATGCCGATCTTGCCAAGGCGATGATGAGCATCAATGCGGTAAAGGGCGTCGAGATCGGTGCTGGTTTTGCCTCTGTGGAGCAAAAGGGGACTGAGCACCGTGATGAGATCACACCAAAGGGATTTCTAAGTAACGAGGCCGGCGGTGTATTGGGTGGCATCTCTACGGGTCAGGACGTCGTCGCCAGTATGGCGCTGAAACCTACATCAAGTATCCGGCTGACCGGGCGCACCGTGGATATTAAAGGTAAGGCGGCTGAGGTTGCGACGCATGGCCGCCACGATCCCTGTGTTGGGATCCGCGCAACACCCATTGCGGAAGCCATGATGGCGTTGGTGCTGATGGATCACGTACTGCGCCACCGGGCGCAGAACATGGATGTGACATCTGAAACCCCTGTTATTCCCGCTACCGGCTGACATGCCCCGCCACGGGCAGGTGCCGTACTGGCGTCTGTCGGGGTTTTATCTGTTTTACTTCGCCACCCTCGGGGCGATGCTTCCCTACTGGTCGCTGTATCTCCGGTCTATCGGCTTTGATGCGGTGGAGATTGGGGAGTTAGTCGCCATTCTCGTCGCCACGAAGATCGTTGCACCCAACGTCTGGGGTTGGATCGCGGATCACCGCGGCAGCCGTATGGGGATCATCCGGCTCGCCTGTCTGCTTGCTTGTATCGCTTTTGCTGGTGTGTTGTTCGCCAGCTCTTTCTTCTGGCTCGCTCTCGTGATGGTGGTGTTTGGATTCTTCTGGAACGCCGCTCTCCCACAAATTGAAGCGACAACCCTGACCCACCTCGGCGACTCGGTGCATGCCTATACGAACATCCGAGTCTGGGGGTCGATCGGATTCATCGTGAGTGTTTGGGCGCTGGGGCTGATTTTCGATCGTTATAGCGTGGGCTTGCTACCCAAATTCGTCGTGGCGCTCATGGGACTCATCTGGCTCGCCAGCCTGCTGGTGCCGGAAGAAGCGGTAGGCCATCTGCCGCTGTCTCACGAACCACTGCGGAGTGTCCTTGTAAGGCCCCAGGTGCTCGCGCTCCTGGCTGTGTGCTTTCTGATGCAGGCAAGTCATGGTCCTTACTATGCGTTTTATTCTATTTACCTCGCCGATCAAGGGTATTCCCCGACGCTGATCGGTAAGCTGTGGGCGCTCGGCGTTTTAGCCGAGGTTGGCGTGTTTCTCGCCATGTATCGCCTCTTGCGATTATGGAGCTTGCGGACCCTGCTGCTTACGAGTCTTGCTCTGGCGACGCTGCGCTGGCTGCTCATCGGTTTTTATGTGGATAGCCTCCTTGTTCTCACTGTGGCCCAGCTTCTGCATGCGGCCACGTTCGGGGTCTATCACGCGGTCGCGATCCAGCTCATTCATCGCTATTTCGTGGGACGACATCAGGGTCGCGGGCAGGCGCTCTACAGCAGCGTTAGCTTCGGTGCCGGGCTAGCGGTGGGGAGTCTGGTCAGCGGCTTCACCTGGGCCAGTATTGGACCGGAGCAGACTTATGCAATTGCGGGGGGCGTCAGCCTCGCCGGATTCATAGTTGCCTGGCGCTGGGTCCGCATGGAAGGGACTTAGTTCAGAGCCTAGGGCGAATCCTTTTCAGCATCTGTTTAGGAAGCGACCCCTCCGACGGTGAGGCCGTCGATTCGAAGGGTTGGCTGTCCCACGCCAACGGGCACGGTCTGTCCTTCCTTACCGCAGGTTCCGACACCCGGGTCGAGTTGGAAGTTGTTCCCGACCATGGTGACCCGTGTCAGAACGTCGGGGCCATTGCCGATCAATGTAGCGCCCTTGACGGGCTGCGTGACCTTCCCTTTTTCAATTCGGTAGGCCTCGCTCGCGCTAAATACGAACTTACCACTGGTGATGTCCACCTGCCCGCCGGCGAAATTAACCGCGTAAAGACCCTTGTCGACGGAGGCAATGATCTCTTCAGGTGAGTGTTCACCCGCGAGCATGTACGTGTTCGTCATACGCGGCATGGGGAGATGGGCATAGGACTCCCTTCGCCCGTTGCCGGTGGGTTTCATTCCCATCAAATGCGCATTGTGTTTGTCTTGCATGTAACCCGTGAGGATGCCTCGATCGATGAGGACCGTACATTCCGGGGGTGTGCCTTCATCATCGATGTTCAGCGAACCACGCCGATTTGCGATGGTGCCGTCGTCAACCACCGTACAAATTGGCGTTGCGACGCGTTCACCCATACGCCCGGCAAATGCGGAGGTGCCTTTGCGGTTGAAGTCGCCCTCGAGTCCGTGGCCGATGGCCTCGTGCAGCAGAATACCCGGCCAACCCGGCCCCAATACGACCGTCATTGTTCCTGCGGGCGCGTCACCGGCTTCCAAGTTCACCAGGGCCACGCGCACCGCCTCGCGCGCGTAATCGAGTGCACGGTTATCCTCTAAAAACCAGTCATAGCCAAAGCGTCCACCTCCGCCGGCGCTCCCTTGTTCGCGCCGGCCGCCTTGCTCAACGATGACACTGACATTGAGACGGACGAGTGGTCTGACGTCTGCTGAATACGTGCCATCGCTACCGGCGACCAACACCACCGTGTTGACACCGCCCAAGCCGACCATGACTTCACTGACGCGTGGGTCCAAGCGTCTCGCCTCTGCGTCCAGGCGTTGCAACAGCTGAACCTTGTCCTTTTCAACCATCGTGGGTATCGGGTCCATGGGTTGGTAGAGCCGCAATCCTTCTTGTCGGTGCCACGCTTGAAGCTTTCCATGGCCGCCGCTCGTTGCGATCGCACGTGCCGCGTTTGCCGCCTGTGTCAACGCCGGTAGCACAATTTCATCTGAATAAGCCAACCCAACCTTCTCGCCACTGATGGCGCGCACGCCGACTCCCTGATCGATGCTGTGCGTACCCTCCTTGACGATGCCATCCTCCAGTGCCCAGGACTCGGAGCGCGTCATCTCGAAGTACAGATCGGCTGCATCGACCTGATAGGTAAGCAATTGGTCAAGAACCTTTTGAATCTCATTCTCTCCCATCCCCCCCGGGGATAGGAGGTTCTGTTTGGCGATGTCGAGTGCCGTACTCATGGGTTCAGTGTTTCAACTTGCGGTGGTCGATCGCAGGAAAGTTGCTGCGGGTCTGATGCAGATGTTCCGGATCTAGATCGGCCAACGCAACACCTGGGCCATCGGTAAGTGCCGCTGTGATTTCTCCCCAGGGATTGACGATCATGCTGTGGCCAAACGTGTCGCGCCCGTTTACATGATGGCCTCCTTGGTTGGATGCAATGACGTAGCATAAGTTCTCCACGGCGCGTGCTCTAACGAGCGGTTCCCAATGGGCTTTCCCAGTGGTGTAGGTAAAGGCTGAGGGGAGCGCGATGACGTTCATGTCTTCATCCAGCATGTGCCGGAAAAGTTCCGGGAATCGCAGATCATAGCAGACGGCCAAGCCAAGGTGTCCAAACGGTGTGTCGGCGACAACCACCTCCTCACCCGCCTGAATAGTGGCGGACTCTTGATAATGCTCATCCTCATTTTCGCTAAGCTGCACATCAAATAGGTGTATTTTATTGTAGTGTGCCACGCAACGCCCTGTTGGGTCGTACAACAGACAGGCTCCGTACACCTTGTCCTTGTGTTGGGACGCCAAGGGGATGGTGCCGCCAACGAGCCAGATCTTATGCCGAGCCGCCTCCTTGGATAAAAACGCCTGAAGAGGTCCCGCCCCGTATTCTTCCTGTACGGTAAGCTTGTCCTCTTCATTTAGCCCGATGAATGCAAAGTTTTCAGGTAGCACGACGAGTTTGGCACCGTCATCAACGGCCTGTTTGATCAATTCGCTTGCGGTATCCAGGTTTTCACCCACCTCGGGCCCCGATACCATTTGTATTGCTGCCACCTGAGTCATGGCACTCGGGTGGTGTGCAAGCGGGTCAAAGCTGTTATGGAAATATGTGGCATCATTAAGAAGGCAGGGGATTCCGTTACCAAGTGGCGTTTGACACACATGTGTCGCATCGGTAATGTTTAATGACGTATACGGCCTTGTATCCTCACGACAATATGGACTCGATTCATGCAGGGAAGCCCGCGCAATGCAACTGAGCGCTGCGTCCTACAAACTTCCTAATCATTGACTTTACCCAGTTGAACGAAGAATTTTCAAGAATACAGCGCCTGCCGCCCTATGTCTTTAACATTGTGAATGACCTCAAGCGTGAGGCACGCAGGCGCGGTGAGGACATCATCGACTTCGGCATGGGCAACCCTGATCAGCCTGCGCCCAAGCATGTCATCGATAAGCTGGTTGAAGCGGCGCAGCGCGCCGATACCCACCGCTATTCTGAATCCCGCGGCATCCCGCGGCTGAGACTTGCTATTTGTGATTGGTATAAGCGGCGTTTCGATGTTGATCTGGATCCCGAGACCGAGGCGATTGTCACCATCGGATCGAAAGAGGGGATCGCGCATCTTGCCATGGGGACGGTCGATCGTGGCGATGCCGTGTTGGTGCAAAGTCCCGCTTATCCGATTCATCCTTGGGGTTTTGTCATTGCCGGCGCCGATATTCGGCATGTACCGTTGGTCCCGGGCCTCGATTTTTTTGCGGAGTTGGAGAAGGCGATCAAGGATTCGTGGCCCCGTCCCAAGATGCTGGTGCTCAATTTCCCCGGCAACCCCACAACCGAATGTGTCGAGCTGCCGTTCTTTGAAAAAGTCGTGGACATTGCCCGTGAGAACCAGATCTGGGTCGTTCAGGATTTAACCTACGCCGATATCGTGTTCGATGGTTACACGGCGCCGTCTATCATGCAGATCCCGAAGGCAAAAGAGGTCGCGGTTGAGTTTTTTTCACTGTCCAAGAGCTACAATATGCCGGGCTGGCGGGTTGGCTTCATGGTTGGCAACGTGCAGCTCGTGTCTGCATTGTCCCGGCTGAAGTCCTATTTGGATTATGGCCTGTTTACCCCCATTCAGGTGGCTGCTATCACCGCCCTGAATGGACCGCAGGAGTGCGTCGAAGAGATTCGGACACTTTATAAAGAACGGCGAGACGTACTTTGCGATGGACTCAATGCCCTTGGGTGGCCGGTGCGGAAACCACTTGCCACCATGTTTGTTTGGGCTCCGATCCCTGAGCAGTATCGAGACATAGGTTCACTGGAGTTTTCAAAGAAACTCCTCATAGAGGCGAAGGTTGCAACGTCACCGGGGGTCGGGTTTGGCAGCTACGGAGACGACCATGTCCGGTTTGCATTGGTCGAAAATAGACATCGTACCCGTCAGGCACTTCGTGGCATTCGTGAGATGTTTAGACGGGACAACGCCAAGTCTTAAGGTAAGCTGAAATTGGAACCGGTTAAAGTTGGATTATTAGGTCTTGGTACTGTAGGTGGTGGCACCCTCAACGTGCTACGCCGTAACGGCGCGGAGATCACCCGGCGTGCGGGGCGCGGGATTGAAGTGACTCACGCGAGCGCACGTGATCTAACCAAAGAGCGTATTAGCCCGACGGATGGCATTAAGCTTACTGACGACCCATTCGCGGTCGTGAAAGACCCTGAAACGCAGATCATCGTCGAATTGATCGGTGGCACAACACCGGCACGGGAACTTGTGCTGGCAGCCATTGAGAGCGGCAAGCACGTGGTAACCGCCAATAAAATGCTCATTGCGCTCCACGGCAATGAGATCTTTGATGCGGCCCAAAGGAAAGGGGTGATGGTGGCCTTTGAGGCCGCCGTCGCTGGCGGGATCCCGATCATTAAGGTGATTCGGGAAGGGCTATCCGGTAATCGTATTGAAGGCTTGGCCGGGATAATCAATGGCACTGGCAACTTCATTCTCACGGAGATGCGTGCACAGGGGCGCGATTTTTCCGAGATTTTAGCGGAGGCGCAACGCTTGGGTTACGCTGAGGCGGACCCGACATTCGATGTGGAAGGGATCGACGCCGCGCACAAATTGACGATACTCGCCGCGATTGCCTTCGGCATTCCTCTGCAGTTTGACAAGGTCTACACGGAAGGCATCAGTCAGATTACCCCTGATGATTTAAATTACGCTGAACAACTCGGCTATCGCGTGAAACACCTCGGCATTGCGCGCAATGCGGAAGAGGGCATTGAGCTCAGGGTACACCCCACGCTGATACCCCAGCGGCGCCTGATCGCCAATGTCGATGGTGTTCTGAACGCCGTGTTGGTGAAAGGTGATGCCGTGGGCTCAACGCTTTACTACGGCGCTGGCGCGGGGGCGGAGCCCACTGCCTCTGCTGTTGTAGGTGACCTCGTGGATGTCGTGCGGGCACTGACCTCCGATCCAGAGAATCGCGTCCCCCATCTGGCGTTTCAACCCCACGCCCTTTCCGACGTGTCCATTCTGCCAATGGAGGAGGTAGAAACGGCCTATTATCTGCGAATGAATGCCGTGGATCGCCCCGGGGTCTTGGCGGATGTCACTCGTATTCTTGGGGACCTTGGTATTAGCATTGAGGCGATTCTCCAAAAAGAACCAGCGCCCGGTGAGCGTCACGTGCCGGTGATCTTCTTAACACGTCGGATTAAGGAACGCTCCATGAACGAAGCGATTGCGGGCATCCAGGCGTTGGAGAGCATCAACGGATCGGTTATGCGCATCCGACTGGAGCCTCTAGATTAAGCACAGTTGGGAAATGATTTAGTAGAAACGGAGACGGAACCCATGTCCCCCTTTTCCCGTAGTGCGGGTCTGATAGACCGTTATCGCAATCGATTGCCCATCGATGATGATGCCAACATCGTCAGTCTGGGGGAGGGCAATACACCCCTTTTGCAATTGCGCAATATACCGCGCCGTCTTGGTGGCGGGGCCGACATATATGTCAAGTATGAAGGTCTCAATCCCACGGGGTCCTTTAAAGATCGGGGAATGACCGTGGCGGTCACCCAGGCTGTGGGCGAGGGCAGCCGCGCCATTATTTGCGCATCTACAGGCAACACGTCGGCATCTGCGGCGGCGTACGCAGCCCGTGGCGGCTTGACTGCGTTTGTTGTGATCCCGGACGGCAAGATCGCTCAGGGCAAGCTCGCTCAAGCAATGATGGAAGGTGCCGTGGTGATCCAAATAAAAGGTAATTTTGATGATGGAATGCGGCTCGTGAAGGAAGTCGCTGAAGAAATATCGGTCACCATTGTGAATTCGATCAATCCCTATCGCCTGCAAGGTCAGAAGACGGCAGCATTCGAGATCGTAGATGATCTCGGCCGCTCGCCCGACTATCATTGTCTACCCGTTGGCAACGCGGGGAACATCACAGCCCACTGGATCGGTTATTGCGAATACTCGAGTGGCAAGAAGGATCATCTGACAGACGCATGCACCTTTTGTGGCGGTCAATGCAAATACGCGTCTGATGCGGTTGTTGATTCGCGCCCAGTCATGGTGGGTTATCAGGCCGCGGGTGCCGCACCGTTTATTCGGGGACACATGGTCGACGATCCCGAAACGGTAGCCACCGCAATCCGCATAGGTCATCCGCAGTCGTGGGAACAGGCCTGGAAAGTCAAGGAGGAATCGGGCGGATGGTTTGACGAATGTACCGATGAAGAGATCCTTGCGGCGCAAAAGCTACTGGCTGAGGAGGAAGGGATCTTCTGCGAGCCGGCTTCAGCCGCGTCACTCGCCGGTGCCATGCGCGATATTAGGGACGGAAAAATTAAAGAGAGCAGTACGGTCGTCTGCACGTTGACTGGGCATGGCCTTAAAGATCCGGATATAGCGATTCGCCAGAGCACAACCGCTGTGGTCCGTGTGGACGCAAAGCTTAGTGAGGTGAAGGCGGCCATCTTGGATAACATGGCTTAACGTCAGGCGATAGTTATAACTACGACGATGGGCCTACGCTACAGTGTGTCACTAATGGAAGACGCACGATCCCGCCTTGCGCTTTTCATACCGGGTCTTTTTGGCCCCGTCGTCAAAACTGCCGGCGCTGACCTCGATGAGGGGTTGAGGCTTCGAGCACTCCCCATCCTGCTGGCGCGCGGCACTGCGACATCGCCGTTGGGTGATGTGACAGAGTATGCGCTCTGTCAGCTCTTTGGCGTACGTTGGCCCGAGGGATTGGATCCCCCCATCGCTGCCCTAACTTGGCTCGTGGACGGCCCGAAGAGTGCCCGGGAGCCATGTGCATGGATGCGGGCAGACCCGGTGCATCTGAGTCCGGACAGCCAGCGGCTTCTGCTCCTGGATTCTTCAGCATTTACGCTCCGTGACGATGAGGCACAGGCGTTGGCCGCGGAGCTTCAGCCGCTCATGCAGGATCTCAAAGGGCGGCTTGAGGTCGCTGTACCCGCGCGCTGGTATCTGGGCTTAGCGGATATTCCGCGTATTCGCACCCGAACCTTGACCGAGGCCCTCGGGCGTGACATTCATGGCTTCATGCCCTCTGGGCCTGATCGCGAGCTTTGGCATCGGTTTATTAATGAGGTGCAGATGGTGTTACACGCAACTGCGGTGAATGCAGCGCGCGAGGAAAGAGGTGAGTTGCCCATTAATAGCCTTTGGTTTTGGGGGGCGGGTCGGCTGCCGGAAGTCCCCGAACGGCGGTGGGCACGGGTCTATAGCGACGACCTCCTATCGCGAGGCTTGGCCGCGTTTACCCGAACGCCGATTGCGGGACTGCCCGATAGGCTCGAAGCGCTGCAAGCGGGGCTGAAGAGTGTAGGGAACGTGTTGGTTATCTTCAGTGAAGGACTTCGCTACAGTCATTACCCTGACATCGAGGGCTGGCGCGAATTTATCCTGAGGCTCGAACGCGACTGGTTTCAGCCGCTGTTGGTGGCATTGAAAACAAAACAGATCTCCGAGCTCACTATTCACACGGGCGACTCAAAAAGCTTTACGGTAAATCGGAGTGCGCTGTGGCGCTGGTGGCGGAGAGCAAAACCTGTCCGCCAATATGGGCTCTGAACGTAGGGAAATGATGAAAAAGACGATCATCCGTCGGAGTCCCCCCGAATACGCTCACTTACCCGAGTCATTACATGATGTGCTAAGGCGCGTCTATGCGCTCCGCAATGTGACGAGTGCAGACGAACTCGACTATTCCTTGGAGAGACTTTTGCCCTATGAAGCCTTGTATGGGATCGAGCAAGCCGTTTCGCTTCTCGCGGAGGCCCTTGAACAAGGTCAACGGATCTTGATCGTTGCGGATTTTGATGCGGATGGTGCGACGAGTTGTGCGGTGGCGATACGGGGGCTTCGTCTCCTTGGAGCGCAGGATGTGTGTTACGTGGTACCTAACCGATTTGAGCACGGTTACGGGCTAACGCCCGAAATCGTGGCCGTTGCGGCAGAGCAGAAACCGGATCTGCTTATCACCGTGGATAACGGTATCTCGAGCGTAGACGGTGTGCGAGCGGCGAAAGAATTAGGTTTTAAGGTATTGATTACTGATCATCACTTGCCGGGAAGCCAACTTCCCGAAGCGGATGTCATCGTCAACCCCAACCAGTCCGGTGATGCATTTCCGAGCAAGCACCTGGCCGGCGTTGGGGTGATGTTTTATATCCTACTTGCTCTTCGTGCGCATCTTCGCCAAACAGGCTGGTTTGATACACGCAATGGGCCCGAGCCCAACTTTGCTCAGCTGTTAGATCTTGTGGCGCTGGGGACCGTCGCCGATGTCGTGCCCCTTGATCACAATAACCGGATCCTCGTGTTCCAAGGCCTTGAACGCATTCGCAGAGGCCGGTGTCAAGTAGGCATGCGCGCGCTGATTGCGGCATCAAAGCGAGATCCGGATCGAATTGCGGCCGGTGACCTGGCGTTTGCAATCGGACCTCGCCTCAACGCAGCCGGTCGTCTTGCCGATATGTCGCTTGGTATTGAGTGCTTATTGACTGATGATGATGCTTTAGCAATGCAGATGGCCCAGCAACTCACCAAGCTTAACCAGGAGCGACGCGAAATTGAAGGACAGATGCATGTCCAGGCTCTGGCGAGCCTGGATGAATTGAATCTTGATGACGAAATCGGCTTGCCCTTTGGGATGTGTCTCTTTGATGAAGATTGGCATCAAGGTGTGATTGGAATTCTTGCGTCCCGAATGAAAGAACGGCTGCATCGCCCGGTTATTGCGTTTGCACTGGATCGTGATGACGAACTAAGAGGTTCTGCGCGTTCGATTCGCGAGCTGCACATTCGTGATGTCCTTGATGCGGTCGCAACTCGTCATCCGGATTTGATTCTTCGATTTGGAGGTCATGCCATGGCTGCGGGGTTGAGCCTCCGTCGAAATCGGTTTGATGACTTTAAATCGGCTTTTGACGAGGAGGTGCGCAGACACCTGCGTGCGGAAGCGCTGCAAAATGTCATCTATAGTGACGGTGATCTCGAGCCGAAATTGATTTGCTTGGAACTCGCCGAATGCATACGGAATGGTGGTCCATGGGGTCAGGGATTTCCGGAACCCATCTTTGATGGCGAGTTTGAAATTATTAGACGCCGGATTGTCGGTAAGCGGCACTTGAAGCTTCTTCTGCGTGCAGATCGTGGCTCCGACCCCGTTGATGCGATAGCGTTTAACACACTAGGCGATGCATGCCCTAACGACGTTCGCCGTGTGCACATTGCCTATCGATTGGATGTTAATGTTTATCAAGGACGCGAATCGCCGCAACTCGTTGTTGAACATATAGAGCCAGTGGGTGCCTAGAAGGAGCACAGGTTTGCATCTCGAGTGGCCTTTCCGAGGCGTTGTTTGCAGCAATTGTATCCCCTGTATGTCGTTGCGGCTCTGTAGTACGATCTTGTTAAATGGTCAACCACCTGAGTGATGCATCGGCTCAAACATGATCGAAAGCAAACCTATCTTCGCGCGAATAACGACGATGCAGGGTCGGCTTACGGCGCTCAGGGGGTATCTTTGACTACGATAAAAAGCGTGAGCGATTGACTGAGGTCCATCGCGAGCTGCAAGACCCTGCCATCTGGAATAACCCCGAGCGGGCGCAAAAGCTTGGCAAGGAGCGAGCTTCCTTGGAGCAGGTGATTGAGTCCGTCGACGGTCTTGGGAGCGGGCTTGAAGATGCGAAGGGACTCCTTGAGCTGGCTAGGGAAGAAGCCGACACGAGCGCGGCTGAGGTGATCGTTAGTGACCTTGAGAGCCTGGAGAAACGGCTGCATGAGCTCGAGTTTCGTCGCATGTTTTCCAAGGAGATGGACTCCAAGAATGCCTTCCTTGAAATTCAAGCGGGTTCAGGCGGCACGGAGGCTCAGGATTGGGCCAACATGTTGTTGAGGATGTATCTGCGTTGGGCTGAACGGCGCGGTTTTAAGACGGAAATCATGGAGGCCTCACCCGGTGAAGTCGCGGGCATTAAGAGTGCGACTGTCAAGTTGGAGGGCGACTATTCTTTCGGCTGGTTGCGGACTGAAACTGGGGTTCATCGGCTAGTACGTAAATCACCGTTCGATTCGGGCGCCCGCCGCCATACCTCATTTGCATCAGTATTTGTATCACCTGAAGTGGATGAAAATATCGACATCGAGATCAATCCCGCCGACTTACGCATAGACACCTATCGAGCAAGCGGTGCAGGCGGTCAGCATGTGAACAGGACAGACTCCGCGGTACGTATTACCCATTTGCCTACGAATGTTGTCGTGCAATGTCAAAACGATCGCTCGCAGCATAAGAACCGATCCCAGGCTATGAAGCAGTTGAAGGCAAAACTATATGAACTTGAAATGCTGAAACGCAGTGCAGAGAAACGCGCTCTGGAGGAAACCAAGGCGGATATTGGATGGGGTAGTCAGATCCGCTCATACGTTTTGGATCAGTCGCGCATCAAAGACCTGCGAACAGGTGTCGAAACAGGAAACGTGCAGGCGGTGCTAGATGGTGATCTTGATGAGTTTATGGAGGCCAGCTTAAAGCAAGGTGTATAAGCAATAGCATTGCCTGAAGCAATCTGACTATAAACAATAATTGTCGCCGAACGCTGGGGAATCATCTCTCATTTTTTTCAGCCATGACTGAACACGAGTCAAAGGACCAGATAGCCCAACGCCGAGCCAAACTGGCTGCATTGCGGAAAGCCGGCCGCCCCTATCCGAATGATTTCAAGCGAGACGCGTTGGCTGCGGATCTACAGAGCCGTTTTGGGGAGAAGGATAACTTGGAGCTCACGGCAGAGCCCGTTCGTGTAAGGGTTGCCGGTCGAATGATGACGTGCCGGATTATGGGTAAGAGCGCATTTGCTCATGTTCAGGACATGTCGGGCCAAATCCAACTGTACTTAAAGCAGGAAAAATTGCCGAAGGGGCGTTTTGCGGACTTCAAGCATTGGGATCTTGGGGACATCGTCGGAGCCCAGGGGCAGCTCTTTAGAACGAAGACGGGTGAACTCTCTGTCATGGTGGATGAGATAAGGCTATTGACGAAAGCACTTCGGCCTTTCCCGGAGAAGTTCCACGGTCTGGCGGATCAAGAAACGCGGTACCGGCAGCGCTACCTTGATCTAGTAATGAATGAAGAGACGCGCCGGACATTTCGGGTGCGTCATGCCGTGATTAATTTTCTCAGGCGATTTTTAACGGAACATGGTTTTGTTGAGGTGGAAACACCGATGATGCATCCCATCCCGGGTGGTGCGGCGGCTCGTCCGTTCATAACCTACCATAACAAGTTGGATATGGAGCTGTATCTGCGTATTGCGCCCGAATTGTATCTAAAGCGGCTCGTCATTGGTGGCATGGAAAAGGTCTTCGAGATCAATCGCAGCTTTCGGAATGAAGGCTTATCAACGCGTCATAATCCGGAATTTACAATGTTGGAGTTCTATCAGGCTTACGCGGACTACGATGACCTGATGGATCTGACTGAAGAGATGATACGGTCCCTTGTACAGGAGGTCGTGGGGAGCACTAAGTTGACCTACCAGGGTCAGCCGTGTGATCTCAGCGGACGCTTTGCAAGGATGACCGTTAAGGAGTCGATCCTGCACTTTAACTCTGAACTGGCTCCATCCGATTTGGATTCCCTGGACAGCGCACGCGCGGTGGCTAAGCGGCATGAGATCGCAGTGGGAGATAACTGGGGGCTCGGCAAGGTTTGGCTTGAGATTTTTGAGAAGACCGTGGAAGCGAATATTAAGGATCCGACATTTATTACGGCCTTTCCGACAGAGGTCTCGCCGTTGGCGAGGCGCAACGACAACGATGCATTTGTTGCTGATCGCTTCGAGTTCTTCCTCGGTGGACGGGAACTCGCGAATGGCTTTTCCGAACTTAACGATCCGGATGATCAGGCAGACCGGTTTCAGCAACAGCTGCGTGAGAAGGAGGCCGGTGATGAGTTGGCGATGGAATTCGATGCCGATTTTATCTATGCGCTGGAGTACGGTATGCCACCTACCGCTGGGGAGGGAATTGGCATTGATCGGTTGGTGATGGTGCTTACCGATTCACCTTCGATCCGCGACGTACTGCTGTTTCCGCAGCTGCGTTCCAAGGATCCGGTCTGATCCCTCTATAAAAGGGGGATTATGGCAGGATCTCCTATGGGAACCTTTTATCCTGTGTGCGAGTCCATAGACCAGAGGCTTGGATTCCAGCCTGGTTCATGCTGAGCCAATCACTAGACTTGGTTGTCTAACGTGGCTAATGTAACCGCGTCACCTATCAGGTGGCGTATTTTTATAACTGACCCGAGGAGGGAAGGCCATATGTCAACTAAAAAGACCTTGAAGCCCATCGTGGCGGCGATCGGTACCACGTTTGCTGTATCGCTCGCGGCATCACCGCTTGTAAGTGCTGAGGAGGATCCGTTCAGCATGACACAGTTCTCCAGCGGCTATATGGTTGCGGAGCATGGCGGTGAAAAGGGCGCGGAAGGAAAGTGCGGTGAAGCAAAGTGTGGTGAAGGGAAGAAAGCTGAGGAAGGAAAGTGCGGCGAAGGAAAGTGCGGCGAAGGGAAGAAGGCCGAAGGTGAAAAGAAGGCCGAAGGTACAAAGAAGGCCGAAGGCCAGTGCGGCGAGGGGAAGTGCGGCGCTAACAAGTAAGTTCTAGTCTCCCAGTGAAGCAGCACGAATTTCCTGTGCAAGGCGCAGGTATTGGTTTGCGGCGGGCCCTGATGGGCCCTTTTGCTGACCAGACGCCTTCACAGGTTGGTTTCATGGAAGTTGCACCTGAGAACTGGATCGATGTGGGTGGCCGCTTTGGGCGTACAGTGCGGGCCATCACCGAAAGAACACCCTTTGTATGTCATGGCCTGTCGCTTAACTTGGGCGGCCCTGCACCGCTCGATGAAGCGTTTCTCCAGCGCGTCAAGCAATTTCTGACTGAGCATAAGATTCGCTGTTACAGTGAACACCTGAGTTACTGTGCAGACGATGGCCACCTTTATGATCTATTGCCCATTCCCTTTACCGAAGACGCGGTGTATTACGTAGCGGCACGGATCAGACGGACACAGGAGATCCTGGATAGGCGCATTGCGATCGAAAATGTCTCTTACTACGGCGCCCCGGGACAAGAGATGCAAGAAATCGATTTTATCAATGCGGTCCTTACAGAGGCCGATTGTGATCTGTTGCTGGACATCAACAATATCTATGTCAATAGCATCAATCATCGGTACGATCCGGAAACTTTTTTAAAGGCGCTCCCGGGTGAGCGGATCGCCTATGCGCACGTCGCCGGCCACTATGTCGAGGCCGAGGACCTCAGGGTTGATACCCACGGAGCGGATGTCATTGACCCGGTATGGCGTCTGCTGGAGACGGCGTACCGGCATTTTGGCGTATTCCCAACGCTCCTGGAGCGCGATTTCAATATTCCGCCGGCAGAAGTTCTGCTCTCTGAGGTTGACATCATTGTCGGCTTACAGCGGAAATGCAGTGCTTCGGCTCCCCAAAACATTGTTCAGCATGGATAAGCGGCCTTCATTCACCGAGATCCAATACGCGTTTACGCGTCATATTCGCGATCCCGAAAATCAGCCTGCACCTGCCGACGTCGAAGATCGGTGTATGGGCATCTATCGTGAGCTCTTCTATAACAACGTGGAGAGTCTGCTCGCTAACAGCTTTCCCGTACTCCGAAAGGTCATGATTGATGAAGCGTGGCATGCGTTGATCCGGGATTACTTTGCGCACCATGAAGCGCATACGCCGCTCTTTCCCAAGATGCCGCAGGAGTTCCTGCAATATTTGGAGAAGGAACGGGGGATGCATCCCACCGACCCGCCATTTTTGTGGGAGCTGGCGCACTATGAGTGGGTGGAAACCGCGCTTTCGCTTGATACGCGCGAGATTGACCTGGCTGGTATCGACCCGGAGGGGGATTTACTGGCCGGCGTCCCGGTGCTGAGCCCGCTGGCCTGGCCGCTCGCCTACCGTTTTCCGGTGCAGCGAATCAGCCCAAATGACAAGCCCCATCAGGCGCCCGAAGAGCCGACGTATTTGGTCGTGTACCGTGACCGGCGCGATGAGGTGGGTTTTATCGAGCTCAATCCGGTGGCTGCCCGGCTGCTTGAGCGAATTGCCGAAGAGCGGGATAAGTCTGGACGGGAATTGCTTGACGATATTGCAAAAGAATTACAACATCGAAACCCGGAGGCGGTTATCGATGGCGGGTTGGAGATCATGGCGCAGTTACGTGCCAAGGATGTCCTCCTCGGTATACGCATGACCTGAGTTTCTCGTCAGTAGAGCCAAGGCGACGTTACAACCGTGGGTCGCTAGATCCGGCCGACACACGACTCGCCCGCACAGAAATACGAATAATAAGAGGTCGTCGTTGTTGTTTGTTCATTCAGGCCTGCCATCTTGTTTCGCGCGAAATTAGTTTTCTCGCGTCGGTAGCGGCGTTCGCCCATTGATAAACCGGGTAGCGCAACCCCTAGCAGGATGATTGAGGTATCTATTTTGAAAACTTTATTCAAGATGCACTGGGTTGACCGGGAGGCCCAATGAAAGCCGCAGAATTACTCGTACGGTGCCTTGAGAACGAGCAGGTTGACAGGATCTACGGGATCCCAGGCGAGGAGAATATCGACGTCATGGATGCGCTGCTGGACAGCACCATCCAGTTTGTGACGACGCGCCATGAGCAGGGCGCGGCCTTTATGGCGGATGTCTCCGGACGTCTCACCGGAAAGGCGGGGGTGTGTCTTGCCACATTAGGACCTGGTGCCACAAACCTGATCACGGGGGTCGCCGATGCCAACATGGATAACGCGCCCGTCGTCGCCATTGCTGGGCAGGCGGCCACCACGCGACTGCACAAGGAAAGCCATCAGGTGCTGGATCTCGTCAACCTCTTTAAACCGATCTCGAAATACAGCACCCAGATCCGCGTACCCGAGGTCATCCCGGAAATCGTTCGCAAGGCATTCAAGGTTGCAGAAGCAGAGAAACCCGGCTGTAGTTTTTTTGGCCTGCCGGAGAACGTTGCGGGCGCCACGGTGGAGGGGAAGACACCGCTAAAGGTCCAAAGCCCGCTAACGCCTGCCCCGCCAGAAGAGAAGGTCGCTGAGGCGGTAAAGCTTATTTCTGATGCAAATTTCCCGCTCGTCATGGCCGGCAACGGGGTCATCAGAGCGGGCGCCTCGCACGAGTTAGTGCGCTTTGCCGAGACGCTCAATATTCCCGTGGCCAATACCTTCATGGCCAAGGGCGTCATTCCTTTTTCACACGAGCTCTCCCTGGGGGCTGTCGGTTTGCAAGCAGACGACTATGTGCAGTGTGGCTTTGACCGCGCCGATCTCATTATCTGCGTTGGCTACGATATCGTGGAATATCACCCCTATCTTTGGCACAAAGATAAATCCCGTCCCATCATCCATATTGATGCATCGCCTGCGGAGGTCGATGAACATTACATTCTGGCAAGCGGCGTTATCGGGGATATTGGTCAATCGCTCCGCAGAATCGCTGATGCGGCTGATCCCCACGAAAAATTTCTCGCGGCAAGTCTGCGCCGGACCATCGTGGATGAGATGGCCACTCATGCGGAAGATGAGGGCTACCCCGTCAAACCGCAGAAGATCATGTGGGACTTAAGAAAGGCCCTGGAGCCGGAGGATATTGTTATTTCCGATGTGGGCGCCCACAAGATGTGGATGGCCCGTATGTATCAGGCGGAACAACCCAACACATGCATTATCTCGAATGGTTTTGCTTCCATGGGCATTGCGCTGCCCGGCGCCATCGCCGCGAAGCTGACCTATCCGGATCGTACAGCACTGGCAGTCACGGGTGATGCCGGCTTCATGATGAATTCCCAGGAAATCGAGACGGCGCTCCGCCTTGGGGTGGCCATTGTCGTCTTGATCTGGACGGACTCCGAATATGGGCTCATTAAGTGGCATCAGCTCAAGGCATTCGGCCGGTCTTCACATATCAGCTTTACCAACCCGGATTTTGTCAAGTATGCGGAGAGTTTTGGAGCCAAGGGTTACCGGGTGGAATCAACAAAGGAATTGCTGCCAACATTGAAACAGGCAATTAAAGATAACACCGTGGTAATCATCGACTGCCCGGTTGACTACAGTGAAAATATGAAGTTAACGGAAAAGCTCGGCGAGCTGGTCTGCCCGATATAAGAAAGCGAAGAGCGGGAAAAAGAATATGAATTCTAAGCTTCCCCATTATCCCGTGATGAGTCCTAGTGCAAACACTACCGACGGGGTGCTTGAGGTCACCGCGCCTTTTGATGGTTCCTTGATCGCGACGGTGGACACGGCGGATTGGAAAGCCGTCGATAAGGCCTTGCAGACGGCCCATGATCTATTTCTGGATCGGGACCATTGGCTGACGCCCACCCAAAGAATCGACATCCTGAAGAAGACGGCCGCCATGATGAGCGAGCGCGCCGAGGAATTGGCAGTGGAAGCCGCCCGGGAAGGGGGCAAGCCGCTGATTGATTCAAGAGTGGAAGTGGCCCGCGCCATCGATGGCGTCAATCTGTGTATTCGATTCTTGCAGAGTGGTGCGGGTGAGGAGATACCGATGGACATCAATGCGGCGTCGGCCCAGCGTATGGTGTTCACGCGAAAGGAACCCATCGGCGTGGTGGTGGCCGTCAGTGCCTTTAACCATCCACTGAATCTCATCGTACACCAGGTGGGGCCGGCGGTGGCGACCGGCTGTCCGGTCATCATCAAACCGGCCGAGGATACACCGCTGTCCTGTTTTCGCTTTGTGGAGATGTTGCGCGCAGCAGGCTTACCCCAAGCATGGTGCCAGTCGTTCATCGTCGAGGACCTGGACGTCGCGACGCGGCTTGTGGCTGACGCCCGGGTCGGCTTTTTCAGTTTCATCGGAAGTGCCCGGGTAGGCTGGATGCTGCGATCCAAGCTCGCACCTGGCACGCGATGCGCGTTGGAACACGGTGGGGCGGCACCGGTGATATTCGCAGCCGATGCCGATCGCGACGAGGCACTACCGTTGCTGGCCAAAGGGGGCTTCTATCACGCAGGCCAGGTGTGCGTTTCGGTCCAACGCGTCTTCGCGCACAGCTCGATTGCCATGGAGGTGGCCGAAGAGCTTGCAAAGATTGCGAAGGCACTCAAGGTGGGCGATCCGACACGTGCGGACACAGAGGTCGGGCCATTGATCCGGGAACGCGAAGTCGATCGTGTGCATGAATGGGTCAGGGAGGCCAAGGCCGCCGGCGGGAATGTGCTGTCGGGCGGCGCGAAGTTGTCCGGTTCTTGCTACGCGCCGACCGTTTTATTTGAGCCCCCGGATGATGCAAAGGTCAGCACGCTTGAGATCTTTGGCCCCGTCGTTTGTGTCTATCCCTATTCCGAGCTCGATGAAGCCATCTCGAGGGCCAACGCCCTGCCGACTGCTTTCCAAGCGGCCGTGTTTACACGTGATTTGGACACGGCGCTCAGGGCTTACTCGCGGCTTGCCGGTAGTGCGATTATGGTCAACGACCACACGGCCTTTCGGGTAGACTGGATGCCATTCGCCGGGATCAAGCAGTCGGGGCTCGGCGTCGGCGGCATTCCGTATACCATGCACGATATGCAGATTGAAAAGCTGTTGGTCCTGCGGTCTAAGGTGCTATAGCGTGATGAGCCTGCGAAATCATTCATCGACAGGGGTGCAGCGCGTTCT